>NZ_WKDB01000067.1:0-34238 GCF_021606215.1 Pseudomonas sp. PA-5-4B
GCCCAGCGCGTAGAGAATGTCAGTCCCGCAACCCCCAGCGCCGCAAAATCAAAGTCATACCGCGCATGCCAGACCCGTTCATTGGTTTGCGAGAAGTTACTCAACTGATACTCGGAAAACAGATAGGTATTGGTGCCGTCCACATAGGTAAACGGCGTTGTGCCGTACTGCTCCTGATACCCGCCACCCATGCTATGCCCCTTGTAGCTGAACATCGCCCGCGTACTCAGCGCGCGGTTATCCACGTTGCCCGCCGAACCGGCACCTGAGGTGTCCGCATCGAAATATCGGATATCCATCTTGAGCAGGCCGCCGCCCAGCGCAACGCTGTTTTTCAGCCCAATAAAGTGCTGCTGATAAATATCTTCCAGCTGCGCAAAGTGATAACTCAGGGTCATGCCCGGCGTGAGCCTGTAATCGCCGCCGGCAAATCGAAAACGATCACTTCTGGCGGTGCTTTTGTAAGCCCCGCTCTGACTGGTCAGCCCCATATCCTCGTACTCGGTGGACTCACGCTGTTTGGTCTGGTCAATCTGCCCGCCAATCAGCGCCAGCCCGGCGATATCGGTGGAGGTCACCTGCGTGCCCCGGAACGTCTGCGGGAACAATCGGCTGGTATTGGGTTGCAACGTGGGCAAGTCCGGCAGCAGGTAGCCGCTGCGCAACTCGCTCTGGGCAACACGCACCTTGCCGGTCACGCCGTATTTGGAGTACTCGTCATGCGCACGCCTGGAGTAACTCGGTTTACCCGGCGCAGCATCGTTATCGCGCGACAATAAACCGGAGCCCGAGCGGTCCGGGCTGGAATCGAGTTTCAAGCCGAGCATGCCCACCACGTCAACACCCAACCCCACGGTGCCTTCGGTAAAGCCCGACTTGAGGTTGAGGATAAAACCCTGCGCCCACTCCTCGCGTTTGGATTGCCCGGCGTCTTCGCGGTAGTCACGATTGAAGTAGTAGTTTTTCAAGTCCAGATCTGCATTGCTGTCCTTGATAAAGTCCGCCTGGACCGGGGCGCACAGCAGGCCCCCGCTCATAAGACCGGCGCCCTTGAAGATCAGGTTGAGCGTGTTGTTAGGCATGTTGTTGGCTCCTGGCAGTCATTTCGGTGAGTAGGTCTTATTGTTTTTCTGGGCACGACGTTCACCCTCGCGCAGGCATGAAGGCCCGCGCGCCGGATGAAATCAGGGGGTTAAATTGCCGGTCGTATTCGGTAGCCGCCGCCCGGCAGTTTCTGCAGTGGGCTGGCGGCCGCCAGTAACTGGCGGGTGTAGGGGTGCTGCGCGCAATCGAAGATCTGCTCGCGTGCCCCCACTTCCACGACCTCGCCCTGGTGCATCACCGCCACGCGATGGGCGATGCGCTCCACGGCCGCCAGGTCATGGGAAATGAACAGGCAGGCAAAACCGTACTGCGCCTGCAAGCGCTCGAACAGTTCGAGGATCTGTTTCTGAATGGTCATGTCCAGGGCCGAAATCGGCTCATCGGCGACCACCAATTGCGGGCGGCGCACCAGTGCGCGGCCAATAGCGACACGCTGGCGTTGGCCACCGGACAGTTGGTGGGGAAAGCGTTCGACATACTCCTCACCCAGGCCGACATCCTTGAGGGTTTGCGTGACGCGCTCACGCCGCTCGGCGGCATTCAAACCGGGCTCGTGGCGCAGGGGTTCAGCAAGGATCTGGCCGATTTTCATCCGTGGGTTCAGTGATGAATACGGGTCCTGGAAAATCATCTGGCACTGCAGCCGGTGGGTACGGTTGGCGGCCTTGAGGATATCCACGCCCTTGAAGCGGATCGACCCGGCGCAAGGTTTGATCAACCCGACCAGCGAACGACCCAGGGTGGTTTTGCCCGAGCCACTGCCGCCCACCAGTGCCAGGGTTTCGCCAGGTGCAATCGCCAGGCTGGCCGAATGCACCACGCGCTGGTACTGGCGCTTGCCCCAGAACGAAGTCGGCCCAGGGTGCTCGATGCACACCTGGTCAATCTCCACCAACGGCGTGCTGCTCGCCGGCAATGCTGGCAGCTCGCCACGCCGTGGCAAGGCTTCAAGCAGTTGGCGGGTGTACTCGGCCTTGGGCGCCAGCAGGATGTCTTGGGTACTGCCCTGCTCCACCGCCTGGCCGTGACGCATCACTACCACTTTGTGCGCATAGCGGGCCACGAGTGACAGGTCATGGCTGATAAACAGAATGGCCGTGCCCTGTTCGCGAGTCAGCTCCAGCATCAACTCGATCACGTCCAACTGCGCCAGGCAGTCGAGGGCAGTGGTGGGTTCGTCGGCGATCAACAGCGCCGGGCGCAACAGCATGACCGAGGCGAGCATGATGCGCTGGCGCATGCCGCCGGAGAACTGATGCGGGTAGGACTCCAGGCAACGTTCAGCCGCCTTGATCCCGATGCGACGCAGCATGGCCAGGCAGCGCTCGCGGATCTGCGGCGGGTCGAGGTCAGTGTGCAGCCTGAGCGCCTCACTCATCTGTTGGCCGATTTTTAACGCCGGGTTGAGCGACACCATCGGTTCCTGGAACACCATGCCGATGCTCGCACCACGAATCGCGCGCAATTCTTCAGTGCCGGCCTTGACCAGGTCGCGGCCCTGGAAATCCAGGCGCCCGCCACACACTTGCATCGGCAACGGCAGCAAGCCGATGGCAGCGCGAGCGGCCATGGTCTTGCCGCTGCCCGACTCGCCCACCAACGCCACAATCTCGCCCGGCGCGATACAGAAACTCAGGTCATCGACGGCCAGCGGGCCGTGTTCCCCGACGCGGATCTTCAGGTTTTGCACACTCAACAAAACACAATTGGCGGGCATGTTCATTTCCTCATCCGGGGGTCGAGACGGTCACGCAGTGCGTCGCCAAACAAGTTGATCGCCAACAGCGTCAGGCAGATAAACAGCCCCGGAAACACACCCAGCCAAGGTGCCGAGGCGATATACGGCCGACTGCTGGCAAGCATGTTGCCCCAGGTGGCAGCCGGTGGCGGTACGCCGAGGCCGAGGAAGCTCAGGGCGCTTTCCGAAAGCAGCGCCCAACCGAACATGCTGGTGGCCAGCACACACAGTGGCGCGAGGCAGTTGGGGGCGATGTGCCGCAGCATGGTGTACAGCTCGGAGTTGCCGATGACCCGCGAGGCTTCGATGTACTCCAGCTCACGTAGGGATAACACCGTGCCGCGCACGACCCGCACCACCGAGGGCGTGTAGGCAATGCCCAGGGCCAACACGATGCCGTATTTGCTGGCACCGATAATCGCCATGATGCCCAGCGCCATGAGGATGCCGGGAAACGCCAGCAGCGCATCGTTGAACATCATCAACACGCGGTCGGTCCAACCCCGCAAGTAACCGGCGAGCATGCCGATCACGGTGCCGGCCAGTACCGCCACCGTCACCGTGAGCAAACTCACCCACAGGCTGGTGCGGGCACCGATCAGCAAGCGGCTGAACACGTCGCGACCAAACTCATCGGTGCCCAACCAATGGGCCGCTGATGGTGCTTGGAAACGCGCGATCAAGTCGATCTTCAGCGGATCGAACGGCGACCACACCAACCCCATCAACGCCAGCGCGATCAACGCCACCAGCAGCCCGCCGCCGATCACGGCATTGGCCGGCGCCCACCCGCGTCGGCGCTTGGCCGCTACGGGCACGGCAATAGTCGAACTCATAACTTCACCCTTGGGTCGAACAGCGGATAGAGCAGATCCACACACAGGTTGACCAGCACATAGATAAAGGTGATCAACAACAGGCAGCCTTGCAGCACCGGATAGTCGCGGGCAAAAATCGCATCGACCATCAAGCGGCCGATGCCAGGCAGGGTGAACACCGTTTCCAGCACAGCGATTCCACCCAGCAGGTTGCCGAGGATCAGCCCGACCAGCGTCCAGGTCGGCGCAAACGCATTGGGCAACGCGTGTTTCCACAGCACCGCACGTTCCGACAGGCCTTTGGCGCGGGCGTGGGCGATGTACTCCAGGCGCAGCACTTCGATGGTGCTGGCACGCGCCATGCGGGTAATCGCGCCCACTTCAACCAGGGTCAGCGTCACCACCGGCAGCACCATGTAGCTGATCGCTTGCCACGGCGCCTGGGCAAAACTCACGTAGCCCACCACCGGCAACCAGCCCAGTTGAATACCAAAGGCATGCAGCAGCAACAGGCCAAGCCAGAAACTGGGAATCGACAGCAACAAGGTGGCGACGGACACCAACCCAAGGTCGAGCGCGCTGTTTTGTTTCCAGGCCGCGATCAAGCCAATCGGCACGGCGATCAACGTGGCAAACAACACCGCCACCAGCACGATGGTGGCGCTGACGCTGAAGCGGTCCAGGATCAGCGGCAATACCGCCTGCTTGGTGCTGATGGATACACCCAGGTCGAAGCTCATTACGGCCTTGAACCAGATCAGGAACTGCATGACCAGCGATTGATCCAGGCCCAGGGTGTGGCGCATATCGGCCAGGCTTTGCGGGTCGGCCATATCACCGAGCATCAACAGCGCCGGGTCGCCCGGGATCAGGCGAATCAGTGCGAACACCATCACCGAGATCAGCAGCAGTGTCGGAATCGCCATCGCGAGTTTTTGCAAAATAAAACGCAACATGCTCAGGCCTCGTTAGTGGGCCGCGAGGCTGACGCCCCACAGCCTTGGCGATGACACCGGCCAGGAATGGAAGCCCTTGACGCTGTCGCGCAGCGCCGCGGCTACTGTGCCGTTGTAGATGATCACCATGGGCGTGTCGTGGATCATCATCGAGTGCAACTGGTCGAACAGCGCCTGGCGCTTGGCCGTGTCGCTCTCGCGCACCGCCTCACGCAGTACCGCCTGGGCCTGGGGGTTATCCCAGACCTTACGCGGTTCCTTGCTCTTGTCACCCATCAGCGAATCGAAGCTGGTAGCGGGGTCCAGGCGCGAGGAGTAAGAGAACGCCATCATCTGGTAATTGCCACTCTGGTAGCGCTCCAGTTGGGTGCCCCACTCCAGGGTTTCCATCTGGATGTTCAAGCCACTGGCCACCGCCATTGCCTGGCTGAGCAGGCCCATGTCGAACATCTGCGAATAGCGTTTATTGACGATCATCTTGATCGGCTGGCCGTGGTAACCGGCCTCTTTCAACAGGCGCTGGGCCAGCTGCGGGTCGTAGCGGTAGCCCTGCTTGGCGGTGGCACTGTAGAAGGGGCTGGTTTGTGCGATGGCCGAGTTGTTCGGCTCGGAGGTGCCGTTGGACAGCGCATTGACCATTTGCCCGTAATCCAGAGAATGGGCGATGGCCTGGCGGATGCGCACATCTTTGAGCAGCGGATCGTTGGTCTGGAACAACAAGCCACAGATGGCCATGATCGGGCTGAATGAAATCTGCACACCCGGTGTGGTTTTCAACTCCTGCGCATCGCTGGCGCTGACATTGGGCAGCAGGTCAATGTTGTTGGACATCAATGCCGCCTTGGCCGACGACGGGTCGGGGATCACCATAAAGCGCACTTCATCCACCAGGGCCTGCTTCTTGCCGGTAAAGCCGTCCGGTGCAGCGTCGTCACGAAGGCTGTAGTCGTGAAAGCGCGACAGCACCACGTATTGCCCGGGTTTCCATTCGGTGAGGCTGAACGGGCCGGTGCCGACAGGGGCTTTCCAACTGCCATCGGCGGCCAGCGAATCGGGGTGCAGGATGCCGCTGCCGGCGCAATCGGGGCGCGCCATCGAAGCCAGGAACAGGCCGCTGGGCTGGTCGAGATGGAACACGACGGTGAGCGGGTCCGGCGTGTCGATGGCGGTGATTTTCGCCCCGCCACGCCCGTCGAATTCGGCCAGGCAACGCCACTGGGTCTTGGGGTTGAGGTAGCGCTCCCAGGTCCACTTCACATCATCGGCAGTTAATGTCGCACCGTTCTGGAAGTGCACGCCTTCGCGTAATTTGAAGGTGTAGGTCAAGCCGTCGTCGGCGCGTTGCACCTCGCGGGCCAGCAACGGGCCAACCGAAGCGTCTTCGCGGTGGGCTACCAGGCCCTCAACGATGTGCAGCATCACGGTGTCGGTATTTTCGTCACGGTTGACGCCCGGCTCGGTGCTGCGGATGTCGGCGTTCAAGCCGACGCGCAAGGTGGTCTGGGCCTGCGCAAAGCCGGCGCCGAGTACGAGGGTGACGCACAGCGTGCCATTAAGTAAGCGATTCAAGGGAGATGTTCTCCTTCGCACAGAAGCGGCCTGGGGCAGGAGCCGGCTTCAAGCCTGTTTGAGGTCGTTGTTGTTATGGCCTGAACGGGATCAGTGCCGCGGATGTTTTTGTTTTTTTAAATTCGCCCGGACATACTCACAGCATGGAGTTGGCTTGTAAATGTTTTTTTAATTACTTAAAAACATTAAAGCCTTCTACTCTTCAACCGATGATGGTTTTTCAGTGCAATAAAAAAGAGGCCGAAGCCTCTATGGGTGTAAACCAGCGTGCGCCCGCAGGCGCTCGCTTAATGCAGGACCGCTCGCGTAATCAGGTAACTCACCAACTGCGGGTCATCCTCCAGCTCCAGGGTCTGCACCGGGCGCGGCAAATCATCCAGCACCGCACGCCAGAACGCCTGGGACACTTCATCCTGGTCATAGAAACGCACCAGCCAATCGGCCTGGCCGCTGCTCAACACCTGGGTGGCAATGGCACGGCCAATGCCTTTGCGGCGGTAGCGCTTGAGAATGAACAGGTCGGCCAGTTCCAGGGCGTCGATGCCTGGCAGTTCGCTGCCTTCGATCAGCAAGAAGCCGGCGATATAACCGTCCACCAGCAGCAGGTTGGCGCTCCATTGCGGGTCGTGCCAGTAACGGGTCAGGTGCTCATCGTGGATGTAGAAGCGGCCATCCGCCTCGACATCTTCCTGTTCCCAGTCCGAGGACTCATAGGCGTAATACTGGTAAAGGTTGCGGATCAGCTCGGACGCTTCGGGGCCAGTCTGGATCAGTTCAACGGTGGTTTCAGGCATGGGGCTCTCGGTGACAAAACGCAGGGCGCCATTGTTCACAAAACACGCGCGCAGGCCAATACATTGCATAACCTTTCTGTTTGCTGAACCGATTGCGGATTTGCCCCGTCCAACCGAAATTCCTGAAACATTTAGAATAAACTTCGTCAGCTTCGACCTTTTCCTCAAGGACCTCTATTTTGACCAACGTCTGTTCCGCCGGCCTGGATGTGGGCTTTGCCTCCCTGGATTACCTGCAGATTTTCATCCTGGGTGTGATCCAGGGCATTACCGAGCTGCTGCCGGTGTCGTCCACCGCCCACATGCGTGTGGTGCCCGCCCTGCTCGGCTGGCAAGACCCCGGCTCGGCGTTTTCGGCGGCGATGCAGTTGGCGGCGCTGGCGGCGGTGGTCAGTTATTTCTGGCGCGATGTGCGCCAGGTCACCACGGGCAGCATCGGTGCGGTACGCCGGGGCGACTACAACGACCCGTGGTTCAAGCTGGCGGTGGCGATTGTGCTGGCGACCATCCCCATCGGCATTGCCGGCCTGGCCTTGTCCTCGACCCTCAACAGCTGCAACTCGCCGTTGCGCGGCCTGATGGTGATCGGGATTTCCTGTGTGGTGATGGCGGTACTGCTGGCGGTGGCCGAAGTGCGCGCACGTCACACCCGGGACATGGGCCAGATGCGCCTGCGCGATGCACTGATTGTCGGGGTTGCGCAAATTGGCGCGCTGATTCCCGGCGTATCGCGCTCGGGCTCGACGCTGACCGCTGCGCTGTTCCTCAACTTCAAGCGTGAAGAAGCCGCGCGCTTTTCATTCCTGCTGGGCCTGCCCGCCATCGCGCTGGCCGGTTTGAAAGAGCTGTGGGTGCTGCTGCACGCCGACATGCCCGCCCACGCCTGGCCGCATTTGCTCTTCGGCCTGGTGGTGGCAAGTATCTCGGCGTTCTTCGCGATCTGGGGCCTGATGAAGTTCCTGGAGCGGTTCTCCACCTGGCCGTTTGTGATTTATCGCGCGCTGCTGGGAGTCTTCTTGATTGTGGCGGTCAGCACCGGGTTGCTCAGTTAAGCCCCCGGTTGACGGTCGGCCAGCTCTTCAAGCAAATCGGCCGAAGGCACAAAAAACAGGCCGCCGGTCACGGCGGTACTGAAGTCCAGCAAGCGGTCGTAGTTGCCGACCGGGCGGCCGACGAACATGTTTTCCAGCATCAACTCCAAGGGCTGCGGCGAGCGCACGTAGCCGATAAAGTAGGTGCCGAACTCGCCGGCGCCTGGGCGGCCAAAGGGCATGTTGTCGCGCAGGATTTTTACTTCTTCGCCGTTTTCGTCGGTGATCACGGTCAGGGCGCTGTGGGAGTTGCTCGGCTTGGTCTCTTCATCCAGCTCGATGTCGGCCAGTTTGGTACGCCCGATCACTTTCTCCTGGGCTTCCACCGTCAGCTCGTTCCAGGCGCTCATGTTGTGCAGGTACTTCTGCACCAGCACGTAGCTGCCGCCTTCAAATTCCGCGTCTTCATCGCCGACGATGGTAAAGCCGACGGCCTTGCGCCCCACCGGGTTCTCGGTGCCGTCGACAAAACCGATGATGCTGCGCATATCGAAGTAACGGAAACCCTGGACCTCATCCACCACCTTGACGCTGTCGCCCAGGGCCACCATCAACTGCGTGGCCAATTCGAAGCACAGGTCCATCTGCTCGGCGCGGATATGCAGCAGGATATCGCCGGGCGTCGACGGCGCCATGCGCCCTGGCACGCCGAACTCGCGAAACGGGTGCAAGGCCGCCGGGCGTGGCCCGCCGAACAGCCGGCTCCAGGCATCCGAGCCGAACCCGCAGACGCAGGTCAGGTTGCCCGCCGGCACGCGCTTGCCCACCGAACGCACCAGCCCGGCGATATCGCCGCACCAGGCGCGCACCTGGTCTTCACTGCCGGGAGCGACGGTTGCAACCATGAAGATCGCGCTGCTGGTGATGGGATGGCAGACGGACTGCGGCTCAAGAGGTGGCTGAACAGGGCAAGTCTTCATGATGAAAGTCCACAGGCTAAGGGCGGTTTTAACCCGCGCAGATTAGCAGATCATCGATGGCAGCTCTCCCACACCTGGCGAATCAGGGTCTTCAGCTTCAGCGCGTCGGCCCAGCGGTCGCTGATTTCACCGCCGTTTGCATCCGTGATTGCATAGGGCGGCGGGCCCAGCTCACAGGTGAACGACAGGCTATTGGGCGCATCGGGCCGGGCCAGCCAGTCTTCAATCCCGTAGCGCCACCAACCGGTAAAGCGTTCTACCCAGGCCTGGTGTTGGGGGAAACCCACAGAGACCTGCACCTGTTCACTGCTGGCCACTCGCCCGTGAAAGCCCCAGCTGTGGCGCAATATCGTGCGTATCTGCTCGTCGTCCTCGAACGCGCCCGGTTCCGGTAACTCCCGGCCGACGACGTAATGGGACAGGTCGGCGAGCAGTTTCAGGTCGGGCATCTGTGCGAGCAGGTCGAGGGTGAACAGCAGGTCGTTGGTAAGGCGGTAGCGATGGGTTTCCAGCAGGATCGGAAAGTCCACCTGTTCGGCCAGGCGCTGCCAGCCTTCGACCAGGCGGGCCGCCTCGGCCAGCGTGCGCGGGCGCACATCGGCCTGCAGGGTGAGGTGGTGGCAGCCGTAGCGGCTGATCACATCCAGCACGGCGGCCAGGTCATCCACCGATTGCGGGAACAGTTGGCCTTCGATCTGCAAGCCCCTGGCGCTGGCGGCAGCGTGCAGGCGCGCGACCTCGGCGGGTTTCCAGTAATGATCGGTGATGCCGTCGAAGCCGGCGGCGGCGATGCGATCGAGCTGAGCTTCCAGCGGCCCCGGTTCGGTCTGCATGGCCCAGAGGGATTGGAACACCAGCAATTGGTGCATATCAGCCTCGCAGCACGTGTTTAAGGGAAACGTCCGGGTTGGCCAGATCGGCCGTATTGAGTGCAATGCGCGCGCTGATCAAGCGTTCGCACAGCTTGATGTCCTTGGCCACGCCATTGCCGAGCGCCCAGCCGCAAGCGCCTTGCAAATGCCCGTCGGTATCCAGGTGGAACAACAGCAAACCACCGCCCGGCAGTGCGCGGCTGACCGTCAGCGGGGTCATCACGCCAACGGTCTGCAAGCCCCAGTCGTACTGGTCGGACCAAAAACCCGGCATGGCCTCGAACGGCAACTCACGCCCCAACATATTCAGCGCAGCATGGCGACCTTGGGCTTCGGCATTGCGCCAGGTTTCCTGGCGTTGATACAGGCCTCCCAGGCGAAACTCACACACATCGCCCGCCGCATAAATGTTCGGCGCACTGGTGCGCAGTTGCGCATCGACGCGAATGCCCTGCCCCACTTCCAGCCCCGCTGCTGCAGCCAGTTCGAGATTGGGTTGCATGCCAATGCCGACCACCACCCGATCACACGGCAAGCGCTGCCCATCGACCAGTTGCACCGCGTCGGCGTCGATGGATTCGAGTGCCACATTCAAGCGCACCTCAACGCCTTGCTGGCGGTGCAAATCCAGCAGCGCTTCGCTGATCACCGGCGGCAACACCCGGCCCGCCAAGCGTGGGCCAGCTTCGAGCACCGTCACCTGGCAGCCCAGGCCGCGCGCGGTCGCCGCTACTTCCAGGCCGATAAAACCACCGCCGACCACCACCAGCCGCGTGCCGGGGCGCAAGGCGTCGCGCAGGGCCAGCGCCTCATCATGGGTGCGCAGGTAAAGTACGTTCGCCTGCTCCACAGGCCAGCGTCGCGCCCGGCCGCCGGTGGCCAGCAGCACACCGGCAAAGTCCAGCCATTGGCCGTCAGCCAGTTGCAGCCGGTGCTGGTGCGGCTCCAGGCGCGTAACCGGGTTGCCGGCGATATGCTCGATGCCCAGCGCGGCCATGCGCTGGCCGTCACACAGGCTGCAACCCGCCAGGTCCATGCTGCCTTGCAGCAAGCCCTTGGATAACGGCGGGCGCTCGTAGGGCAAGTGCGGTTCATCGCCGATCAGGATCAGGCGCCCGGTGTAGCCTTCTTCGCGCAAGGTCAGCGCCGCACGGCCACCGGCATGGCCG
This sequence comes from Pseudomonas sp. PA-5-4B, assembly GCF_021606215.1. Lineage (NCBI taxonomy): Bacteria > Pseudomonadati > Pseudomonadota > Gammaproteobacteria > Pseudomonadales > Pseudomonadaceae > Pseudomonas > Pseudomonas sp. PA-5-4B. Next base: position 11,032 of record NZ_WKDB01000067.1, read on the forward strand.
GCGCCGACGATAATCAGGGGGGCGTTCATGCTCACGCCGTCACGGCGAGCAGAACCCGCCCCGCTTCGACCCGCACCGGGTAGGTTTTGAGGTTGACGCACACCGGCGCGCCGAGGGCCTTGCCGGAGCGGTAATCAAAGCGCCCGTTGTGCTTGGGGCACTCGATCACGTGGTCCATCACCAGGCCGTCGGCCAGGTGGATTTTCTCGTGGGTGCACAGGCCGGCAGTGGCAAAAAACTCATTCTCGGCCGAGCGGTACACCGCGTAAGTGTGCGGCCCATGGTCGAAGCGCAGCACGTCTTCTTCGTCAATTTCGCCCACGGCGCAGACGTCGATCCATTGATCGTTCATGGCGTTGTTCTCTCTATGCATGGCCTTCCTTGTGGCGAGCGAGCTTGCTCGCGCCGGGCTGCGAAGCGGCCCCAAGGTCGGCAGTCGAGTATTGTCTGAAAGAATGCGGTGGTTTTTATTGGGGCTGCTGCGCAGCCCAGCGCGAGCAAGCTCGCTCGCCACTGTGAGTGGGGCGCTGCACGAAGTAGGTCGGATCGCTGCGCTGCTTCCAGATCGTCGGCAGGATTTCCTTGTACGCCTCAAGAATATTCGCGTATGGCGGCGGGCAGTCGCTGCGGATCTCTTCGTGCAGTTGCGCCAACGCGTGGTACGGCACCATCGGGTACATGTGGTGTTCGAGGTGGTAGTTCATGTCCATGTAGATAAAGCGCAGCACGCGATTCATGTAGATGGTGCGGCAGTTGCTGCGATGGTCCAGCACATCCTCGGCCAGGCCCACATGCTGGGTGAGGCCGAACAGGTAGCCGAGCCAGGCGCCGTAAAGGCTCGGCAGGCCGACCAGCATCAGTGGCAGCCAGCTGTGCAGGTACAACGCGGTGCCGATCACCAGCGCATAAATGCCGACCCAGATCCGCGCAGCGCGGAACACCTTGGGCCATTCGGACTCGGGGATGAAGTCCTGTTCCTGGGCGCTCATCCTGCCGATCGCATGGCGCGCCACGCCGCTGAAGGTTTTCCAGGCCAGCGGCAGGTTGAACAGGCTCAGGCCCATCATCAACAGGCTCGGCGGGCGCGGCTCGACGATCTCCGGGTCACGCCCGACCACGATGGTGTCGGTGTGGTGCCGCGCATGGCTCCAGCGCCATACATGCGGCTCGAAAATGCACATGAAACTCGCCACCTGGTACAGCCCAACATTCATCCAGCGGGTCTTGAAAGCGGTGCCGTGGCCGGTCTCATGCCAACGTGGGTTGGACGCGGTGCCGTAGAGCACGCCGTAAGCCATAAAGAATGGCACGCAGGCCCACGAGCCCCAGAACCAGTAGCCGCCAAACCCCGTGACCAGCAACGCCGACACCCACAGGGCTGTGTCGAGCAACGCCGGGCCGTCACGGCGCTGCATCAGTTCTTTCATGCGTTTGCGCGAGATCGGCGATTGATACCAACTGGCCGAGACCAACCCCTTTTCTGCGGCGCGGGCAGCTTCAAGGCCGGTGAGGCTGTAGTCGCGCCGGGCGCGGTGAGGCGTGTGTTCAGGCATTGTTATTGTTCTCCGCAAGCGTTGGGTAACAGGTGCTTTGCGAACCAACCATAGAGCGCGGATAAATCCGCCTCAAGGCCTTGAATCCATTCCCTATCAAGCTATCATCCAGGCCCAGCGAGGCTTGATAGTTTTCTATCAAGACGCTTGAGAGGCCTGTCATGAATAATAATAAACGCCCGACCATCGCCACCGTTGCCGCCCAGGCGGGCTTGAGTGTGGCCACCGTCGACCGCGTACTCAACGCCCGAGCGCCGGTGAATCCGCAGACCGCCGAACAGGTGTTCCAGGCCGCCGAAGCCGTGGGTTATTTTGCTGCACGGCTGATAGGCCAACGCATTCGTGAGCGGCGCCCCACCTACCGTTTCGGCATCCTGCTGCTGGGCACCGCCCAAGCGTTTTACGCCAACCTGGCGCAGTCGATCAGCACGGCCGCGCAGCAGCACGCTACAGCCAACCTGACCTGCCAGTTCGACTACATTCTCGACCGCACGCCCAGTGCCATCGCTACGCAAATCGAGCAACTGGCGGTGCAATGCGACGCGCTCGCCGTCGTCAGCTTCGCCCACCCGTTGATCAACGCCACACTGGCGCAGGTTCGCGAAGCCGGCGTGCCGGTGGTTGCGCTGCTCTCGGATATCCACGAACAAGCCTTGGAGCCGTATGTGGGCCAGGATAACCACGTGGTCGGGCGCACCATGGGCTGGCTGCTGGCGCGCACCTGCGGCGCACGCAAAGGCAGCGTCGGCATCCTGTTGGGCGGCCATCGTTTTCTCGGCCACCAGGCGCGGGTTGAAGGCTTGCACAGTTACCTGGCCGAGCATGCGCCGGGGCTCAAGCCGCTGGAACCGCTGATCAACCTGGACAACAGCGACATCACTGAAGAAGCCACCCTCGACCTGCTCACCCGCCACACCGACCTGCGCGGCCTGTGCGTGGTGGGCGGCGGCGGCGACGGCGTGATCAATGCCCTGGCGCAGCTGCCCAAACGGCCGGCGCTGTGCTGCATTTTGCAGGAGTCCACCGCGTTGTCGCGTGAGGCGCTGAGCCGAGGTTTGATTGATGTGGTGATGGACTCGCAGCCTCGGCAGACGGCGACCGCGCTGATCGAATTACTGGTGGAGTTGCAGGCCGCCGAGGCCTTCGATCCACTGCGGCACAGAGTGCATATCCCACCGCAGATCGTGACCTCGGAGAACCTGTCCAACTGATACACAACGATCAAAAACTGGCCCACCGCAATCGCAGGCAAGCCAGCTCCCACAGTTTGATCGAGTTTCAGTCCAAAATCGGTGTATTTCAACCGCCTCGGCCAGCGCAACGTGTGGGTGCAGTTCGAGCAGCGCTACAAATAGTTTGGAAGAATATGGAGGTCCAAAGGTGGGAGCGGGCTTGCCCGCGATAGCGGTGGGTCAGTTGCAAATTTATCGACTGACACTCCGTCATCGCAGGCAAGCCAGCTCCCACAATTTGCCCGGGTTTCAGTCCAGATCGGTGGCGTCGTGGCGCTCAGCCAGTTGCTCCTCAGGTGCCCCGGACACCCGATTCACCCGCCGCCCACGCTGCACCGCCGGACGTGCTTCAATCGCCTCGGCCCAGCGCAGCACGTGCTTGTACTCGTGCACCGACAAAAACTCCGCTGACGCGCCGTACAAACGGCCCTTGACCAAGCCGCCATACCACGGCCAGATCGCAATATCGGCAATGGTGTACTCATCGCCGGCAATGTACTTACTCACCGCCAGGCGCTGGTCGAGCACGTCCAGTTGACGCTTGGTTTCCATGGCGAAGCGATTGATCGGGTATTCCATCTTGCTCGGCGCATAGGCGTAAAAATGCCCGAAGCCGCCGCCCAGGTACGGCGCGCTGCCCATCTGCCAGAACAGCCACGACAAACACTCAGCCCGCGCAGCAGGCTCGGTGGGGAAGAACGCGCCAAATTTCTCGGCCAGGTAGTGCAGGATCGCACCCGACTCGAATACGCGAATCGGCGTGTCACCACTGTGGTCCATCAACGCCGGGATCTTGGAGTTGGGGTTGACTGCCACAAAGCCGCTGCCGAACTGGTCGCCATCGCCGATCTTGATCAGCCACGCGTCATATTCCGCGCCGCTGTGCCCCAGGGCCAGCAGTTCTTCGAGCAGGATGGTGACCTTCTGCCCATTCGGCGTGGCCAGGGAATACAGCTGCAACGGGTGTTTGCCGACCGGCAGTGCTTTGTCATGGGTCGCACCGGCAATGGGTCGGTTGATGCTGGCGAAAGTGCCGCCACTTTCGGTGTCCCAGGTCCACACCTTCGGGGGTAGGTAGTCGGTCATGCTCACTTCTCCTTGATTTGAGTACTGTTCGATGCAGCCAGTTGGGCCACGTTCCATCCGCCGCCCAGCGCCTTGATCAGGCCCACATTAGCGCTTAATTGCTGGGTTTGCAGTTGCAGCACACTGCGCTTGGCTTCCAGCGCAGCCACTTGGGCGGTGACCACATCCAGATAGGCCACGGCGCCCTGGCGATAACGCGAGGTCGACAGGTCTTCGGCGTATTGTGCGGCAGCGGCAGCGTCACGCTGGTCATCCAGGGCGCTGCCCAGGCCCGCAATCTGCGACAGGTTGTCTTCCACTTGCTCGAAAGCGCCCAGCACTACGCCACGGTATTTGGCCGCGGCTTCGTCAGTGGCGGCCTTGGCAATATCCACCTGGGCCTGGCGCGCGCCGCCATCAAAGATTGTGCCGACCAGCGACGGGCCGATGGCCCAGAACAGGTTGGGTGCGCTGAGCAAACGGGCAAACTCGTCACTCTGATAGCCGCCCTGGGCGCTCAAGGTGATCTGCGGGAACCACGCGGCCTTGGCCACGCCGATCCGCGCATTGGCCGACGCGATGCGACGCTCGGCAGCGGCAATATCCGGGCGGCGTTGCAGCAGGCTCGACGGCACGCCCGTGGGCACGTTGGGCAAGGCAATCGGCGCCACATTCACGGCGACGGTATAGGTTGAGGCGGACTCCCCCAGCATCGCCGCAATCGAATGCTCCAGCACCGCCCGTTGCACCAGGCTCTGGTTCAATTGCGACTTGACCGTCGACAGCTGCGTGCGCGCCCGCGCCACGTCCAGCCCGGACACGATCCCGCCGCCGTGCAAGCCTTCGGTCAGGCTAAGGGCTTTGGTGTAGGCGTCGCGGGTCTGTTCCAGCAGTTGGTTCTGCCAGTCGATACCGCGCAGGCGGATGTAACTGTCAGCCAATTGCGCTTGCAGGCTCAGGCGTACCGACGCCAGGTCGGCCCTGGCCGCCTCCGAGTCACTGGTGCCGGCCGCAACCGTGTCGCGCACGCGGCCCCACAGGTCGACTTCATAATCCACCTCCAGGCCCAATGTCGCGGAGTTATAGACGTCCGGCGAGGTGGCCGAGCGCAGCGGTTTGGTGCCCGACTGGCGAATACGCTGGCCGCTGCCGATGGCCGAGAGCTTGGGGAACAGCCCCGAACGGTCCTGGGCCAGGAACCCCTGGGACTGCTGGTAATGCGCGAGTGCCGCGCTCAGGTCCGGGTTGTTTTTCAGCAACTGCTGCTGCATCGCATCCAGCTGCGGGTCGTTGTAGATGCGCCACCAGCCGTCTCGGTTGGCCTGGTCGTCGGGCGCGCCGACCGTCCACGGGCCTTGGGTGTGAAACTGCGCGGCGACAGGTGTTTGCGGCACTTCAAGCGGCGGCGCCAACGAGCAGGCACCCAGGCTCAAGGTGGCGAGCAGGCCCAGCAGGTTGCGCTTAGCCATGGGGTTTGGCCTCGACGGAAGCGGCAGCCAATTGCACCGAATCATCATCGGCCAGGCCATCCGGCGGCGTATCGATCACGCGGTCAGCCGCTTGCAGGCCGCTGGCGATCTCCACGCTGTCGCCAAAGTCACGGGCGATGGTGACGGTCTTGAAGTGCACATGGTCCTGGCTGTCGAGGGTGGCGACGCGCATACCCTTGTCATCGAACACCAGGGCACTGGACGGTACGCGCAGCACGTCGGCCTGCACCGGCAAATCAAACTGCACGCTGGTGTAGCCACCGGGCAGCAGGCGGCCGCCGGGGTTGTCCACCAGCAGTTGCACCAAGGTGCTGCCGGACGCGGCGTTGACCGCATCGGCAGTGGCGATCACCTTGCCGGTAAAGGTTTCGCCGCGATACTCCGGCACGCTCAGGCGCGCCGTAGTGCCTTCGCGAATCTGTGGCGAGAAGGTCTGCGGCACCTGCACATACACGCGCAGACGGCTGACGTCGGCCACCGCAAACAGCTCTTTGCCGGCGGTGCCGCCAGCGCTGATCAACGCGCCCACGTCGGTACTGCGCGCGGTGACCACACCGGCAAACGGCGCGACCAGATGCTGGAAGCCCTTGGTCGCCACCAACTGCTCGACATTGGCTTTGGCCGCCGTCACTTTGGCCTGCTTGGCGGTCAGGTCGCCGGTGCGCTCGTCGACGTCCTGGCGCGACACCGAGTCGGTCGCGAGCATCGCCTGCCAGCGCTTGGCGGTGGTATCGGCCAGGTGTTCATCGGCCTGGGCTGAGGCCAAAGTGGCGCGGGCTTGCAGCAGTTGCTGGTCGAGTTCCGGGGTGTCGATTTCGGCCAATACCTGGCCGGCTTTGACGCGCGTGCCGATGTCGACATTCCAGGATTTCAGGTAGCCATTGACCCGGGCAAAAATCGACGCGCGCGAATAGGCTTCCATGCGCCCCGGCAAATTGAGTACCGGGCCTTGTGCTTGCACCACCGGCTTGACCAGGTTGACGCTGGGCAGCGCCTGCGCGTCGGTCCAGGTCCTGAGGTCACGGGAATCACTGGCACGCACGCTCAGGCCGACACCGACGACGACCACCACCGTCACCCCGCCCACGATCAGCCACAGCAGGCCACGGGACGGCTTTTTTTCAGCAATAGAAACGGACATGTCAAACCCCTTGGGAAACGGTAGTCGCCAGCGTGGCGTGTTGGCGACGCCCGTGGACCAGACTGAAAATCAATGGCACCAGAATCAACGTGGCGATGGTGGCAAACGCCAGCCCGCCGATCACCGCACGCCCGAGCGGCGCGTTCTGCTCACCGCCCTCGCCCAGGCCCAAAGCCATGGGCGCCATGCCGATAATCATCGAGATGGCGGTCATCAACACCGGCCGCAGCCGCGTGAAACCGGCCTCCAGCGCGGCCTGCACGGCATCGCCATGCACAGCCAGGCGCTCACGGCAGAAGCTCACCACCAGGATGGCGTTGGCGGTGGCCACGCCCATGCACATGATCGCCCCCGTCAAGGCGGGCACCGACAGCGGCGTATGCGTGACAAACAGCATCCACACAATGCCCGCCAGTGCCGCCGGCAACGCGGTGATGATCACAAACGGGTCGGCCCAGGACTGGAAGTTGACCACGATCAGCAGGTAGATCAGCACCACCGCGCCCAACAGGCCGAACAGCAAGCCACTGAAGGCCGCGTTCATGGTCTGCACCTGGCCCTGTAAAATCACCTTGGAGCCGGTCGGCACTTCACCGGCGTGGGCCGCGATGATTTTCTGGATATCGGCAGCGACGCCACCCAAATCGCGGTCCTGAATCGCCGTCAGCACCTCAACCACCGGCTGGATATCCGACTGGCTGAACACCGAACTGCTGTGGCTGCGCTGGATATTCGCCAGGCCGCCCAAGGTCTGGTCGGTGGCCGCGCCATTGCTGCCGCTCAGCGGCAAGTTGTGCAGTGCGGCCAGGCTTTCCAGGTTGTATTGCGGGGTTTGCATCACGATCGGGTAGGAAATGCCATTGGCCGGGTTCAACCAGAACGTCGGTGCCACCTGGCTGGAGCCCGCCAAGTTGACCACCAGACTGTTGGTGACATCGCGCTCGGTGAGGCCGACCAACTGCGCACGGGTGCGGTCCACGTCGATATTGAACGTCGGCAATTGCCGCGACTGCTGGATGCGCGCATCCACCACCCCCGGCACCCGGCGAATATCACGCAGCAGCGCGCTGGCATAGGTGAAGTTGCCCGCGAGGTTATTGCCGGTGATTTGCAGGTCGATCGGTGCCGAAGAACCGAAGTTGAGGATCTGCCCGACAATGTCCGAGGCCGGGAACGAGAACACCGCGCTAGGGAACTCCCGTGGCAGGGTTTCGCGCAATTGGCGCATGTACTCGGCGGTCGGGCGATGGCCTTCGTTGAGGCTGATCTGGATATCGGCGTCCTGGGAACCCACGGTGCCGGTGTTGTTGTACACCACGTTGATACCGCTGATGGACAGGCCGATGTTGTCGACCAAGGCTTTAAGTTCCTGGGCCGGGACTTTGCGCCGGATCGCGTTTTCGATGTCGGCAATCAGGTGCGCATTACTCTCCACCCGTGTGCCCACCGGAGCGCGGACGTGCAACAGGATCAACCCGGAATCGACCTCGGGGAAGAAGTTGCGGCCCAGGAACGGCACCAACGCAAACGACACGGCGACAAACGCCAGCAAGCCGATCACCACCGCGCGACGATGGTGCAAGGCGCTGTGCAATACGCTGTGGTAACGCTCGCGAAAGGCTTCAAAACGCTTTTCGAAACCGCGCTGGAAATTCACCAGCGGGTTGCGCGACGGTGCGTGCCCGTCGTCGCCGTGTAGATGCGGCTTGAGCAGGTAGTTGGCCAATGTCGGCACCAGGGTCCGCGACAGCAGGAACGAGGCGATCATGGCAAAGATCACCGCTTCGGCCATCGGCACGAACAGGAAGCGCGCCACACCCTCCAGGAAGAACATCGGCACAAACACGATGCAGATACACAGCAGCGAGACAAACGCCGGGGTCACGATCTGCGCCGCCCCGTCGAGGATTGCCGTCTGCACCGGTTTGCCCTGCTCCAGGTGCCAGTTGATGTTCTCGATGGTTACCGTGGCATCGTCCACCAGAATACCGACGGCCAGCGCCAGGCCGCCGAGGGTCATGATATTCAGGGTTTCGCCCAGCGCCGAAAGCGTGGCTATCGAGGCCAGGATCGCCAGCGGAATCGAGGTGGCAATGATCACCGTCGAACGCCAACTGCCGAGGAACAGCAAAATCATCAGGCTGGTCAGCGCCGCCGCGATCAAGCCTTCACGGGCCACGCCGCTGATGGCCGAACGCACGAACAGCGACTGGTCGCCGATCAAATCGATATTCAAGTTGGGCGGCAACGCAGCCTTGTTGTCGGCAAGCTTTTCCTTGATGCCCGCGATCACGCCCAAGGTCGATGCCGAACCGGTCTTGAGCACCGGCAGCAGCACCGAGCGGTTGCCGTTCACATGCACGATGTTGGTTTGCGGCGGGTTGCCGTCGCGCACGGTGGCCACGTCCCGGATCAGCACGGTGGTGCCGTCGGCGGTCTTGATCGGCAGGTTTTCCAGGTCATGGAAGTCCGAAGGTGAGTTGTTCAGTTGCAGGTTGAATTCGTAGCTGCCGATCTTCTGGGTGCCTACCGGGGTGATCAGGTTCTGCGTGGCCAGGGCAGTGGCGACGTCCTGTGCCGACAGGCCACGGGCTTGCATGCGCGCCGAATCGAGGTCGATCTGCACTTGCCGGCTCTTGCCGCCAAACGGGTATGGCAGGGCCGCGCCGGGCACGCTGGTGAGCATCAGGCGCACCTGGTTCAGGCCGATATCACCCAGGCGCTGTTCGCTCAGGCCCGGCCCAGAGAGTGCAAGCTGCACAATCGGCACGGTGGAGGCGCTGTAGTTGAGCACCAGCGGCGGCACGGTGCTGGGCGGCAATTGCCGCAGGATCGCCTGGGACACCGACGTCACCTGGGCGTTGGCGGTGCTGATGTTGACGCCGGGCTGGAAGAAGATCTTCACAATCCCGTAGCCGTTCATCGACTGCGCTTCGATATGGCGAATGTCGTTCACGGTGGTGGTCAGCACCCGCTCGAACGGCGAGGTGATGCGCCCCGCCATCTGGTCCGGCGGCAAACCGGTGTACTGCCAGATCACCGCAATCACCGGAATGCGGATTTCCGGGAAGATGTCCGTCGGCGTGCGCCAGGCCGCCAGCGGCCCGACGATCAGGATGAAAATGGCCAATACCAAAAAGGTATAGGGGCGCAGCAAGGCGATGCGCACGAGGTTGAGCATAGGAGGTGATCCAGACAGGAGATTGGTCGGTCAAGCAGGCTGCGCCATGCCGTTTCCCGCCTCGCCCCATGCACGTCCTGGGGTTTTTGTAACGACATCCCGGTCACAAAGAGGCATATGCCACGATATCGAACTTAGTGGCATACGCAACTAATTTGTTTCAAGCTGTCTCAGTTTTCATCTGGAACGTCAGTTCGGTCCGAAAGGCCTTGTCCTGACAGGTCGCGCAGGCATAATCAGCCGCGTCGTGTTTTGTATCAGAGAGTATCTGCCCTTGAAATCTGCCCCGCCTTGCTCCGAGAGCCCCAGCGCCTGCGTCAACGGTGCCGTGCGCCGCACCTCGCGCCGCCTGGGCCAGATCTATGACGAAGCGTTCGCGCCCTGCGGGCTCAAAGCCACGCAATACGCGCTGCTCAACCGCATCGCCAAGGCCGGCACGCCGAAAATGGGCGAGCTGGCACAAACCCTGGTGATGGATTTGTCCGCGCTCGGCCACACGCTCAAACCGCTGGTACGTGACGGCCTGGTGGAGCTGCGCGTGGACGAACTCGACCGGCGTACCCGGCGCGTGCTGCTGACCGAACAAGGCAAGCGCACCCACCTGGCGGCCAAGCGTATTTCCACGCAAATGGCCGAACGCTTCGATCAGGCATTCGGCCGTGAAGCGGCGGCGCAACTGCGCCAGACCCTGGACTTTATCGCCTCCGACGAATTTGCCCGCACCCTGTTGGCCAAGGACAATTAAGCCATCGGCTGGTGGTTGGTAACGCAGTGGATACCGCCGCCGCCCGCGGCAATCGCATCGATATTGAGTTGCAGTACTTTGCGGCTCGGGTAGAGCCGTGACAGCAGGTCCAATGCCTTGCGGTCCGCCTCCGGGTCGCCGAATTCGGGCGCAATTACCGCGCCGTTGATCACAAAATAATTGATATAGCCGGCGGCGAAGTCCTCGTTACCTTTGCTGAACTTGCTTTTGCGCGGGTTCAGCGGCGGCGATACGGTGTGCACCTGCAACGGGCGGCCGTCGGCGTCAGTGGCGTTCTTGAGGATTTCCAGGTGCGCAAGGGTGACTTTGTGGTCGTAGGACTCGGGGTCGGTATCGAGGTTGGCCAGCACCACGCCGGGCGACACAAACCGGGCGTAGAAGTCGACGTGGGCGTCGGTGATGTCCTTGCCCTTGATGCCCGGCAGCCAGATGATCTTGCGCAGCCCCAGGCGTTCCTTAAGTTCGGCCTCCACGTCGGCCTTGCTCCAGTCGGGGTTGCGGTTGCGGTTGATCCAACTGCTTTCGGTCATGATGCCGGTGCCCAGGCCATCCACTTCGATTGCCCCACCCTCGCCCACCAGCTCACTGCGAATGTGGCGCGCGCCGGTTTCTTCGGCCACCAGCGCCGCCAACTGCGCGTCATCGGCATGTTGTTGTTTGTTGCCCCAGCCATTGAAGTTGAAATCCACTGCGCCTTCGCCACCGGTGCCATCGATGACGAAATTGGCGCCGGTGTCGCGCATCCAGATATCGTCCAACTCGGTTTCGACAAAGGTGATATTGCGCGTGCCGCAGTGTTTTTCCGCCAATGCGCGCTCGTCTTCGCGACAGAACACAGTGACCGGCTCATAGTTGGCAATCGCCCTGGCGATACGGCCCAGGGCCGCTTGCACATCAGCGGTAAAGTCTTCCCAGATAGCGTCCTGGGCGCCAAAGGCGATAAAGGCTTGGCGGTGTTTTTCGCCTTCGTCGGGCATGTAGAAACGGCCTTTGACAGCGGCACGTACATGGGTGGTGAATAAGGTCATGGCACAGACCACGCTGGCTTGTTTGATGAAGGTTCGACGGGTTGGCATGGGGGTCTCTACTTGGTGGTCGCTGTCTTGAATTTAGTCCACATGCGCATGCGCGCACGCATATCCGCCTGGGGGATGTCTTTGCCGGCAATCAACCGCTCGAAGGTGGCTGCATCCGGGTAAATTTGCGGGTTATCACGCATGGCTGCCTCCACCGCCGGGCGGGCCTTGGCGTTGGCCGTAGGGTAGCCGGTGAAGTTGGTGATGGCGGCCATGTTCTGCGGGCGCATCACGAAGTTGATAAAAGCATAGGCGTATTCCGGGTGCTGGGCGTCGACGGGAATGGCCATGGTATCCATCCATACCGTGGTGCCCTCGCGAGGGATGTGATAACCAAAGGTCACCGATTTGCCGGCCGCATCGGCGGCGCGCTGGGCTTGGGTCATGTCACCGCTGTAGCCGAGAGACAGGCACAAATCACCGTTGACCAAGTCGGTCACCGGTTGCGACTGGAACTTGCGGATATACGGGCGCAGCTTGAGCAGCAAGTCACTGGCAGCGGCCAGGTCTTCACGTTTGGCGCTGCGCGGGTCGCGCCCCAGGTAGTTGAGCACCACGGCCAGCACTTCATCCGGTGAATCGATCAGCGAAATGCCACAGTCGGCGAACTTGGCGGCAAATTCGGGCTTGAACAGCAGGTCGAGACTGTTGACCGGCGCGTTCGGCAAGCGCTGCTTAATCTGTGCGGTGTTGTAGGTCAGGCCGATAGTCCCCCAGGTGTAGGGCACCGTGGCTTTGTTCGAGTTGACGTAGTGGCTGCGCAACTTCTGCAAACCCGGCTCGATATCATCCAGCGCAGTGAGCTTGGCAGGGTCCAGCGGTTGCAGGCTGCCGGCGCGCATCAGGCGCTCGGCCACGGTGTCGCCGGGGAAGATCAGGTCGTAGCCGCTGCCGCCGGCCATCAACTTGGCTTCCAGGGTTTCGCTGCCGTCCATCACGTCGTAGATCACCTTGATGCCGGTCTCGGCGGTGAAAGCCGACAAGGTGTCCGGCGCAAAATAGTCCGCCCAATTGTAGAGTTTCAGCGTCTTGTCATCGGCCGTGGCGCAGGCGCTGGTGAGGATCAGGGCACAGCTCAAAAGCAGTCTCATGATGGGCGTCCGTCCAGGGTCAGCAGTGCGTCATACATGTGCGGGCGGCGGTCGCGGAAGATGCCCCAGGTCCGGCGTTCTTCGCGCATCGCAGACAGGTCCAGGGAGTGCACGAGTACGCCAGTGGATTCGCGATCAGCTTCGACCAGCAGCTTGCCTTTGTGGTCGCAGATAAACGACGAGCCATAGAAATCCATTTGCAGGCTCGCATCCGTTGTCGCCACTTCACGGCCTACGCGGTTGGCCGCCACTACCGGCACCAGGTTGGCGGCGGCGTGACCGCGCATGGTCATTTGCCAGTGGTCACGGGAGTCGAGCGCCGCGCAGCCGGGTTCCGAGCCGATGGCCGTGGGGAACAACAACACTTCAGCACCCTGCAACGCCAGGCAGCGGGCGGTTTCGGGGAACCACTGGTCCCAGCAGATACCGACACCCAGGCGCCCGAACGCCGTGTCCCAGACGCGAAAACCGGTGTCGCCGGGGCTGAAATATTCCTTCTCCTGGTAGCCGATGGCGTTGGGAATATGAGTCTTGCGGTACACGCCCATCAACTGCCCATCGGCATTGGCCACACTCAGGGAATTGAAGTAGGCATTACCGGCCTTTTCGAACCAGCTCAGCGGCAGCACCACGCCCAGTTCCTTCGCCAATGCGGCGAAACGCTTGAGCACGCGGCTGTGCTGATACTCCTCGGCCAGTGCCAAATGTTTGTGATGCTGCTCGATACAGAAATACGGCGTGGCGAACAGCTCCTGCAGCAGGATGACCTGGGCGCCCTGTGCGGCGGCATCGCGCACCAACCGCTCGGCGCGGTCGAGGTTACCCGGCAAGTCCCAGGTACACGGCATCTGGGTAGTAGCAATCGTCAATACAGTCATGGCATTACCCCTTTAACGGCCAGGCCGGTTGCTGTTGCGTGATGCAATGCACCCCGCCGCCGCCGTGGGCCAAGTGGTTGATCTGCACCGGCACGATTTCACGGCCCGGGAACGCCTGGGCCAGCACCTCGGCCGCTACCTGATCAGCCTCAATGCCGTAGGCCGGCATGATGATTGCGCCGTTGGCAATGTAGAAGTTGGTGTAGGAGGCGCAAAACACTTCTGCATCGGTGTCCACTGCGTCGGTGGCCTCATACAGTTCGATCAGTTCGAAACGGCGGCCATGGGCGTCGGTGGCCAGTTCCAGGGCGCGACGGTTTTCGCGTACCACTTGGGCGTAGGTCGAGTGGTGATCGTGGGTGGCATCCACCAGCAGCAGGCCAGGGCGGGCGAAGGCACACACGCCGTCGACGTGGCCGTCGGTCATATCGCCAGTGACGTAATCCGGGTCGCCGGGCAGCCAGATAGTCTTTTTGATCCCCAGCAGGCGCGCGAAGACCTCTTCCATCTCGGCCTTGGTCATACCGGGATTGCGGTTGGGGTTGAGCAGCACCGATTCGGTGGTGATCAAGGTGCCCTCGCCGTCCACATGGATCGCGCCGCCTTCATTGCTCAGCGGCGTGCCGAAGCATTCCAGCCCCAGGTGATTAAGCACCCGGCGCGCCAGGCTTTCGTCCAAGTCATGGGCCGACTTGCCGCCCCAGGCGTTGAAGCGCCAGCTCACACCTGCCGCACCCTGTTGCGGGTGACAAATGAAGGTGGGGCCGGAGTCGCGGCACCAGCTGTCATTGACGGCCTCAGCGATCAACTCGATGCCAGGGCCACACAGGGCTTTGGCACTGGCGATTGCCGAAGGGTCGACAATCATTTTTACTGGCTCAAAACGTGCGATGGCATTGGCGACCCGCGCAAAATCCTGCTGCACCAATGCCAAAGTCACACCCCAGGTGCTTTCCCACAGCGCCTGGTTATGTGGCCAGACCATCCAGGTCGCCACATGATGGGACCACTCCGCGGGCATACACCAACCACTGCTTAAAATTTCACTACGCTGCATGACAAGCACCTTTGAGTTAAGTCATTGTGTTCAGTGAAAACTGCCCACGGAGTCTTGGCGCACATGCTACGTAGGCTGAAAAGGCCAAACAAACGATGGATTTTGTAGAAAACTGATTAGCGGAGCTTATCGATATGCTCAACCACTGGCCGCCCCTCGGCACCCTGCGCGGCTTTGAAGCCGCCGCCCGGCTAGGCAGTTTCCACAAGGCTGCCGAAGAACTGCACCTGACCCAATCGGCGATCAGCCAGCAGATCCGCAGCCTGGAGGCTTACCTGGAGCAGCCGCTGTTTTTACGCAGCGGGCGCAGCGTGAGCCTCACCGACGCAGGTTATGACTTCCTCAGCACCACCCAGGCGCTGCTGCAACAACTGGCGGTGGGCGTGCGACGCCTGGGGCAGTACCGCAAACCCAATCAACTGGTGCTCAACACCACGCCGACCTTTGCTCGTCACTGGCTGCTGCCACGCCTGGCGGACTTTCGTCAGCGGCACCCGGAGGTAGACCTGTGGATCTTCAGCACCGATGAAGTGCCTGACATGGCCAGCCAGACCATCGACCTGGCCGTGCGTGACGACATCAGCTCCCAGGCCGAATGCAGCTTCAAGGTGCTGCATGCCGACCGCCTGTTTCCGGCTTGCCATCCCAAGCTGCTGTCTGTGCCTGCGGCGCAGCGCACCACGTTGCACGGCGAGCGAGAGATGGACTGGAGCCATTGGGCCGTGGAGGCCGGTATTGATGTGGGCCAACAGGACCAAGGGCTGAATTTTTCCGATCCAGGTTTACTGCTGGATGCCGTGTGCATCGGGCTGGGCATCGGCCTGGTCAGCCAACTGCTGAGCCGCCAGGCCCAGGCCGATGGTTTGCTCACGCCGCTGGTCGAAGCCACCATTCGCGGTCCCAGTTGGGCGCTGTTGACCCACCGTGACAGTGAAAACGACCCACTGGCCCGCAGCTTTACCGAATGGCTGCTGATGCGTTTGCAGATAGACCCGACATGAGCGACAGACTTGAAGACATCCTCACCGAGCACTTGAACGTGGTGTTCTGCGGCATCAACCCCGGCAAAGGCTCCGCCTCCTTGGGCCTGCACTTCGCCAACCGCAGCAACCGCTTCTGGCGCACGTTGCACCTGGCCGGCTTCACGCCCCATGAAATTCACCCCGAAGAGGGGCGCACCTTGCTCGACTACCACTGCGGCCTGACCACACTGGTGGAGCGTCCGACGGCGAGTGCGGGGGAATTGGCGCGGCATGAATTCAACGACGCCGCGGTTGCGTTTGAGCAAAAAATCCGCCGCTGGCAGCCACGCTTCGTGGCCTTTCTGGGCAAGGTCGGTTATAGCGCCGTGTCCGGCCAACGCGAGGTTGCCTGGGGGTTGCAGCCGCTGTTGTTGGGCGGCGCAGCGGTATGGGTGTTGCCCAACCCCAGCGGGCGCAATTTGGCGTTCAACCTGGAGCAGTTAGTGGATGCCTATCAGCAACTGCGCAAGGCCATTGCGCAGGACAATCATGTGCCCTTAATCTCCTGATCCCATCACCTGAAAGCAACGGAGGCTTCATGAAACTGATAGGCATGCTTGACTCGCCTTACGTACGCCGCGTGGCAATTTCCCTGGACCTGTACGGCGTGGCGTTTGAACATCAGTCGGTGTCGGTGTTCAGCACCTTCGAGCAGTTCCACGCGATCAACCCGGTGGTCAAGGCGCCGACCCTGGTGCTGGACGACGGCACCTTGCTGATGGACTCCAGCCTGATCCTGGATTATTTCGAAGCCCAGGCCCCCACCGACAAGAAGCTGCTGGCAAAAGCGCCTGGCGCCCGCGCCCACGAACTGCACCTGCTCGGGCTGGCCCTGGCGGCCTGCGAGAAAACCGTGCAGATCGTCTATGAGGACAATCTGCGCCCGGCAGAAAAACGCCATGAACCGTGGGTCGAGCGCGTGACCGGGCAACTGCTGGCGGCCTATTCGCTGCTGGAAAAACACCTGGCTCAGACCACTGAGGGGCCGCTGACCCAGGCTGCACTGACCACGGCAGTCGCTTGGTCGTTCACCCAACTCAAACTGCCGTCGGTGCTCGACCCCAAGGCATTCCCCAACCTGCAACGTCACGCCGACCGGCTGGAACAGCACCCGGCGTTCAAGCGCTACCCCATCGAGTAACAGGCCTAGACCCAGCCGCCATCCACAATAAAGTTCTGCGCCGAACACATCGCCGAGGCATCGGAGGCGAGAAACAACGCCATATTGGCGATGTGTTCCGGCAGTACGCTGCCGGGCAGGCACTGGCTGCGGCTGATCAGCTCCTTGGCCGCATCATCGACCCACATTGCCAACTGTTTTTCGGTCATGACCCAACCGGGCACCAGGGTGTTCACGCGAATATGGTTCGGCCCCAGCTCACGTGCCAGGGCGCGGGTCATGCCATGGGCAGCCGCCTTGCTGGCGGCGTACACCGGGTAGCCAGCAGACGCCATCATCCACCCCACCGAGCCCAGGTTGATGATCGCCCCGCCACCAGCGCGTTTCATCATCGGCACCACGGCCTTGGCAGCAAAGAACGCGTGCTTGAGGTTGACCGCGATCAGCCTGTCGAACATCGCCGAATCGACTTCTTCCAGGGTGTGACGCACATCGTTGGCCGCGTTATTGACCAGTACGGTGATCGGCCCCAACGAGTGCTCAAAGCGTTCGATCGCCGCTTTATAGGCGATTTCATCGGTGATGTCGCAACACACGAACTCAACCTTGTAGCCCTGGGAATGCAGCAGCGCGGCCAGCCGCTCACCCTGGCTTTGCGCCCGGTCCACAAAACCCACCTTGGCGCCCTGCGCGGCGAACGCGCGCACCAGGAATTCGCCGATGCCTGAGGCACCACCGGAAACCAGAACGGTCTTACCCTCAAGGTCGGGGTAAACAGCCTGCTGAGTGGTCATATAAAGGTTGCCTCACTTAATTAGTCTTATTTTATTTTGCAAACAGGCCGTAAAAGGCTATAAATCTGCTGCTGCAACGACAAAATATCGCACATTAGTAGAACTATTCCACTGAAAACAACAAAAGGAAGTTCGACCATGAAGCACCCTCGTCACCTGCTTTCCGGCCTCGCCTTGTCCCTGCTGATTGCCAGCGGCGGCGCCCAGGCTGCGGGCCTCACCAGCGAACACAAACCCTTCGGTAAAACCAATGACGGCACCGCCGTCGAGCAGTACATCTTGCGCAACAGCCACGGCATGCAAGCCACGGTGATCACCTACGGCGGCGTGTTGCAGTCACTGCACGTGCCGGATAAAAACGGCAAGGTCGATGACGTGGTACTGGGTTTTGATGACGTGCAGGGCTATCAGAGCGGCACGGCCTTTTTTGGCGCGACCATCGGGCGCTTCGGCAACCGCCTGGCGGGCGGTGCGTTTGAGCTTGATGGCAAGCGCTATCAGGTGCCGCTCAACGACGGGCCAAATTCGCTGCACGGCGGCGCCCAGGGGTTTGACAAGCACGTTTGGCAAGCCGAACCCGTCAAGGGCAAGGACTCGGTCGGCGTCAAGCTCAGCTACCTGTCCAAGGACGGTGAAATGGGCTTCCCTGGCAACCTTAAAACCGAGGTCACCTACAGCCTCAACGATAACAACGAACTGCATATCGACTACAAAGCCAGCACCGACAAACCCACCGTGCTCAACCTCACCAACCACAGCTATTTCAACCTGGCGGGCGCGGGCAATGGCGACATTCTCAAGCAGGTCGCGACCTTGCATGCCAGCCATTACACACCGGTGAATGCCACCCTGATTCCGACCGGCGAGCTGGCACCGGTCAAGGGCACGCCGATGGACTTTCTCAAACCCACGCCGATCGGCCAGCACATCAAGGACGAGCATCCGCAGCTCAAATTTGCCGAGCCGAAACAAGGCGGGTTTGACTTCAACTGGGCGCTCGACACCCAGGGCGATATCAAGCAACTCGCCGCCGAAGTTCATGACCCTGCTTCTGGCCGGCGCTTGAAGCTCTATACCAGCGAGCCTGGGGTGCAGTTCTACACCAGTAACTTTCTCGATGGCACGGTGAAGGGCAAAGGCGGCAAGACGTATCAGCACTGGAGTGCTTTTACCCTCGAAACCCAGCATTTTCCTGATGCGCCCAACCAACCCAAATTTGCTTCGACTCGGTTGAATCCTGGGCAGACTTATAGCCAGAACACTGTGCTCAAGTTTTCTGCCGACTGAGTGTTGGTGCAACCGGGGTGCAGGAGCCGGCCCTCGCGACAGGCACCCCGGTTTTTCCTTGTGACCGGGGAGTGCCGGGGCAGTTTGAAGTCTTGGGCTGGCTCAGGGTTGCTGAGTACATATCCGTTGCTGCGGTAACGGCGGCCTATGGTTCCGCTCTTACAGCGGCTCACTTTTTGAAGGACCAAAAAGTAAGCAAAAAGTCCTCGCCCCAACACTCGGTGCCTCGCTGTGGCTCGGCATGCCCGCAATCCGACACTGATTTGGGGGGCCGCCGCCACGCGCCATCCATGGCGCGGGGCGGCTAAACCGGCATCCCTGCCGGTTTACCCCCCAAATCACTGTCAGATTCCGGCCATCGTGTTTAACGGGGCGATTTCAGATCAAGATCAAAAGCGCAGATCAAAAGACCGCTGACTTCGTCATCGAAAAGGATGTAAGAGCCGGAGCAACAGCAACAGCAACAGCAACAGCAACAGCAGAGCCATACTCGGTCAAAGGTGGGAGCTGGCTTGCCTGCGATGGCATCAACTCGGTGTACCTGAAGCACCGAGGTGTCTGCATCGCAGGCAAGCCAGCTCCCACAGAAAAGCAGATCCCAGGTGTATGCAAATCCGCTTTTCGCTTTTGATCTAACCACTCAGGTCGGCTTTCAGGCCGCCGTGCTGTAGATCTTGATCTTGATCTGCTTTTGATCTGAGGCGCCCCGTTAACCACGATGGCCGAACGCAGGCTTGAATCCGTGGGTAACCCGGCAGGACGCCGGGTTAGCCGCGCTGGGCCAAGGATGGCCCATCGCGGCGGCCCACGGATTCAAGCCGGAGTGCGGGCATGCCGAGCCTAGGCGAGGCACCGAGTGGTGGGGCACAGACCTTTTGGTTACTTTTGGGGCGTTTGCCAAAAGTGACCCGCTGTAAGAGCGGAACCATAAGCCGCCGTTACCCAAATAACGGATATACACGCCGACAAACCGCCACCAAAAGCCAATCAATCCCGCGCCAGCGCCTCAATCGGGTCCAACCGCGCCGCATTCCGTGCCGGCACAAAACCAAACACAATCCCGATCAACGTCGAACACGCAAACGCCGTCACAATCGACCCCACGGAAAACACCATCTCCCACTCCTTCACAAACAGCGAAAACAGATACCCAATGGCGTAAGACAACGAAATCCCAATAACCCCGCCGATCAAACACACCATCACCGCCTCCACCAGAAACTGCTGGCGAATATCCGACTGCCGCGCCCCCACCGCCATGCGAATCCCAATCTCACGGGTGCGCTCAGTGACCGACACCAGCATGATATTCATCACCCCAATCCCCCCCACCAACAACGAAATCACCGCAATCAGCGACAACAGCAGCGCCAGGGAGCGGCTGGTTTTCTGCACCGTCTGCATGATGCTATCAAGGTTATTGGTGAAAAAATCCTTGGTCCCATGCCGCTGCAGCATCAGCTTGTTAACGTTGTCTTCCACCACCTTGCTCGGCTGCCCATCCTTGATACGCACGGTAATGCTGTCCAGATGCCGCTGCCCCAACAGCCGCCCCGCCGCCGTTTCATAAGGTACCCACACGTTCAACGCCTTACTGGCAGCGAACATGTTTTTATTGTCAGCCGTCACCCCGATCACCGTACACGGCAGGTTCCCAACCAGGATCACCTGCCCCAGCGGGTCCACGTTCGGCCCGAACAGGCGATGCCGAGTGTTGTGGTCAATCACCACCACCTGCGCCTGACGCCGCGCATCACTTTCACTGAAGGCAATCCCGGCTTCGAGCTTGAGCCCCTTCACTTTGAAATACCGATCACTGACGCCATTCACCTGCGCATCCAGGTCGATATTGCCAAAGCGCAGCAACAGGTTGCGCCCTACCACCGGCGTGGCGCTGTCGACGTAATACAGTTGATTCAACGCCTCCACATCCGACGGCATCAACGTCTCGATGGCCGACGCACGACTGTCGCCGAAACTGGTGCCGGAAAAGATATCGATGGTGTTGCTGCCAATCGCCTGGATGTCCTTGAGCACATAACGCTTGGCCCCCTCGCCGATCGCTGAAATCGACACCACCGAGGTAATGCCGATGACAATACCCAGCATGGTCAGCAAGGTACGCATGCGATGGGAAATCAGCGCGACCCAGGCCATATTGAAGGCCTCCTTGAACAACCCCAGGCTCGCCACCAGGCGCCGAGCGCCGCTGCGCTTGGGCTCAATCGGCGCTTCGCTGGGCAACTCCAGCCCCACACTGTCATTGGACTTGTCGCTGACTATTTCACCATCGCACACCTCGACAATCCGCTGGGCGTTCGCCGCCACCTTGGGGTCGTGGGTGACGATAATCACCGTGTGCCCGGCCGCGTGCAGCTCGGCGAGGATGCGCATCACCTCCTTGCCGCTGTGGGTGTCGAGGGCGCCGGTGGGCTCGTCGGCGAGGATCACCTCACCGCCATTCATCAAGGCCCGGGCGATACTTACGCGCTGTTGCTGGCCACCGGAGAGCTGGCTCGGGCGGTGGGTGGTGTGCCCCGCCAGGCCCAGGCGCGTGAGCAGGTCGCGCGCCCGGCTGTGCCGTTGGCTCTCGGGCGTACCGGCGTAGATCGCCGGCATTTCCACGTTATGCAAGGCGCTCAAGTGCGCGAGCAAATGGTAGCGCTGGAAGATAAACCCGAAGTAATCCCGGCGCAGTTCCGCCAACTGTTCATCGCCCAGCGAGCGGGTCTCGATGCCGTTGATCTTGTAGCTGCCGGCGGTGGCGTAGTCCAGGCCGCCGAGGATATTCATCAAGGTGGATTTGCCCGAACCCGAGGCACCGATGATCGCGACCATTTCGCCGGCATGAATCGTCAGGTCGATGCCCTTGAGTGCGATGAACTCGCGCTCGCCGGCCATGAAACTGCGGGTAATGCCCTTGAGCTCCAACAGGGGTTGGGTCATGGCTCAGTTCCCCGCCACAGCTGGGCTGGCGTCGCCGATCACGACTTTGTCGCCCTCGGCCAGGCCCTCCAGGATCTGCACCTTGACGTTGTTATTGATGCCGGTTTTCACATCCCGCGACAGCGCCTTGCCCTTGGCGTCCAGCACCCGTAACGGGTAAGTGCCGTCGTTATTGCGCGCACCAAGCGCCGCCACCGGCACTATCAAGGCCGCCTGGGCAGTGTCGAGCACAATACGCACTTGGGCGGTCATGGCGATGCGCAGACGATGGTCCGGGTTAGGCACGTCGAACAGCGCGTTGTAAAACACCGCGGTGTTCTGCTTGGGCGTACCGGCGGTCTGGGTTTCGAGGAAGTTCTGTGGCGCCGGCTCCGTGCCACGCAACTTGGCGTAGTAGCGCTTGTCGGCTTCACCCAGGATGGTGAAATACACCTGCTGGCCGGGGCTGATATGGATCACATCGGCCTCCGACACCTGGGCCTTGACGGTCATGGTGTCCAGGTCGGCCAGCTTGAGCAGCACCGGCGCCAACTGGTTGGCGATCACGGTCTGGCCTTCCTGCGTGACGATGCCGACTACATCGCCGTCAATGGGCGCGACGATGCGTGTGTACGCCAGATTGACCTTGGCGGTATCGATCTGGATATGCGCGCTTTTGATCTGCGCATCCAGCGACAACAGGTTGGCCTGTTGCACCTGGAAAGTGGACTCGGCGTCTTCAAAATCCTGGCGCGATACCGACTCATCCACCTGCAAGCCCTTGTAGCGTTCATACACCGACTTGGCCTGCTTGAGCTGCGCCGCCGTGGCACGGCGCTGGGCCTGCAGGTTTTCCTCATCCACCTGGGCCTTGCGCAAGGTGTTCTGCAGGATCAGCGGGTCGATTTCGGCCAGCCACTGGCCCTTCTTCACCTTGTCGCCGACCTTGACCTTGAGCGACTTCAACTGCCCCGACACCTGCGCGCCGACATCGACCTGCTTGATGCCCTCGAGCAAACCGGTGGCCAACACCGCATTCTCAATATCACCGCGCTCAGCCGTGGCAGTGAGGTACTGCGGCGCATCGGCAGGTGCCTGCACCGTGTACACCACCAGGCCAATGGCAACAGCCAACACCGCGAGCATTCCAATTTTGCGAAACTTAGACTTTTCCATAAATGACCATAAAAAGATGAAGAGGGCCTAAAACGGCACGGTCCAGTGTGGGAGCTGGCTTGCCTGCGATAGCATCAACTCGGTGTGACTGATGTACCGAGGTGTCTGCATCGCAGGCAAGCCAGCTCCCACAGAAAAGCAGATCCCAGGTATATGCAACTCCGCTTTTCGCTTTTGATCTAACCACTCAGGTCGGCTACTAGGCCGCCGTGCTCTGCTTTTGATCTTGATCTGAGGCGCCCCGTTAACCACGATGGCCGAACGCAGGCTTGAATCCGTGGGTAACCCGGCAGGACGCCGGGTTAGCCGCGCTGGGCCAAGGATGGCCCATCGCGGCGGCCCACGGATTCAAG
>NZ_WKDB01000068.1:0-34199 GCF_021606215.1 Pseudomonas sp. PA-5-4B
GAGGCAAGAGCGCGAAAGTCGCGCTCATCGCCTGCATGCGGATACTGCTGATCAGACTAAATGCCATGCTGCGAGACGGTACAGAATGGCGCTGACGGACGGTGGGTTAAGACAGTTGCTCCCACATCTGGATCAGCTTATGACCGGCACCTTGCGCACACCCAAGCGACTGATCCACACCGCCCCCAGAATCACCAAACCTCCCAAAGCCAAGCGCCCCAACGGCTCGTGCTGATTCCAGATCAGCAAGTTGAGCAACAACCCCACCGGCACATGCAGGTTGTTCATCACCGCCAATGTACCGCCGTTGACCAGGCAGGCGCCTTTGTTCCACCAGTACATGCCCAGCGCAGTGCTGACCAGCCCAAGGAACACCAGTACGCCCCATTGCAGCGGCGCTTCGGGCAAAAAGTTGCTTTTCCCGAACAGCAGAAATGCCGGCAGCACCACGATCAAGGCGCCCAGGTAGAAGTAGCCGAAGCGCCGGTAGTGCGGCAGGTCGCTCGGATAACGCGCCACCAGGTGCTTGTACATCACCTGCCCGGCGGCGTAGGTGAAGTTGGCCAGTTGCAGCAGCAAGAAGCCCATCAGGAAGTTCGGCGTGATCTGGTCGAAGCGAATCACCGCCGCGCCGCCCACGGCAACCAGCGCAGCAATCAGCGCCCAAGAGTTGAATCGGCGGTTAAGCGCGTCTTCGATCAGGGTCACGTGCAACGGCGTGAGGATGGTGAACAGCAACACTTCCGGCACCGTAAGTACGCGAAAGCTCAAGTAAAGGCATACATAGGTCACGCCGAACTGCAGCGCACCGATCAGCAACATGCCGCGCATGAAGGGTGGCGCCACCGAACGCCAACGGGTCAGCGGGATGAAGATCAACCCGGCCAATACCACGCGCATCAGCACGGCGAAGTAGCTGTCGACGTGACCGGCGAGGTATTCGCCGATCAAGCTGAAGGAAAATGCCTGAATCAGGGTGACAACCAGTAAGTAGCCCATGCGCGCCTCGTTTCGAATGGGCGGGACATTAAAGGTTTTCGCCGTTTACTGAAACTCAAGGCAAAAAAAACCCGACCTCGCTAAAGCGGCAGTCGGGCAGGAGCACTCAGGAGCAACAAGTGCAAAGGGAGGTTCGATACGCGTACTTGAAGGGTTTGCGTGGAGCGATATAAACACCACGCGATTATGTGACGATTAAAACGTCAGGCGACCTGTGCCAGCAGCGCTTTGGCGTGGTTGATGCCCTTCTCCTGGAAGTCACCGCTCAAGTTCACGCCTTCGGCATGAATGAAGGTGACGTCATGAATCCCGATAAAGGCCATGACCTGGCGCAGGTACGGCTCCTGATGGTCGGAGCTGGCGCCGGTGTGGATGCCACCGCGTGCGGTCAGCACAATAGCGCGCTTGCCGGTCAGCAAACCCTGCGGGCCGGTGGCGGTGTACTTGAAGGTCACACCGGCACGCAACACGTGGTCCAGCCAGGCTTTGAGGGTGCTGGGAATGGCGAAGTTGTACATCGGCGCGGCCATCACCAGCACGTCGGCGGCGAGCAATTCGTCGGTCAGTTCGTTGGAGCGGTCCAGGGACGCCTGCTCGACGCGGCTGCGCTGGTCGGCGGGTTTCATCCAGCCGCCGAGCAGGTTGGCGTCCAGGTGCGGAACCGGGTTGAGGGCCACATCACGCACAGTGATCTGATCCGCCGGGTGGGCGGCCTGCCATTGGCTGATGAACTGTTGAGTCAGCTGGCGGGAGATCGAATCCTGCTGGCGGGCGCTGCTTTCGATGATCAGAACATTGGACATGGCTGGGTAGGCTCCATCTGTAAATGCTGTAAGACGATGGAGTGAAGATTAAACAGAGCCAATTCGATAAAAAAGCGTAAAAAACTGCTATAACCCATCTATAAATTTGTTTATAAGCGGAGTATTGCTGTGGGCATGCTCCGCTGCCGGTTTATTTTGGGGTGCAGGTCAGTGCGATACGCATCTTGATAATCGAGCGGGTGAATTTGACCGTGGTGTTGGTGCTTTTACCTGCCGGCACCGTGACCGTTCGGCGACGCGGCGATTCCGGGCCGTTGGTGAAGGTTACCGAGCACACCGCGTCATTGGTGCCGTAATTATTCAGCTGTATCGAACTGATGTCGTTGTCGACGTCGGACGCCGTGTAGTCAATGCTCACGCCCTCGATCTTTTTAGTAACGTCGGTGGAATAGGCAAACGCGCCCATCGGCAGCAGCGCCAGCAACACACAACAGAATTTTCTCATTCGGCAGTCTCCAATAAGGACCGCCAGCTTAGGACAAGAGGAGCTCATCTTGAAAGCGCCCCGCGTTACCCTCGATCAATGGCGCACGCTGCAGGCCGTGGTCGACCACGGCGGCTTCGCCCAGGCGGCTGAAGCACTGCACCGTTCGCAGTCCTCGGTGAGCTACACCGTGGCCCGCATGCAAGACCAGCTCGGCGTGCCATTGCTGCGCATCGACGGACGCAAGGCCGTGCTCACCGAGGCCGGTGAAGTGCTGTTGCGCCGCTCGCGGCAACTGGTCAAAAACGCCAGCCAACTGGAAGACCTCGCCCATCATATGGAACAGGGCTGGGAAGCCGAAGTACGCCTGGTGGTGGACGCCGCCTACCCGAATGCACGCCTGGTGCGCGCCCTCACCGCCTTTATGCCGCAGAGCCGTGGCTGCCGCGTGCGCCTGCGTGAGGAGGTGCTGTCGGGCGTTGAAGAGCTGTTGATGGATGGCATGGCGGACCTGGCCATCAGCGGCTTCATCATTCCAGGCTACCTGGGCACCGAAATGAGCGACGTGGAATTTATCGCTGTGGCCCACCCCGACCACTCACTGCATCGCCTGAACCGCGAGTTGAGCTTCCAGGACCTGGAAAGCCAGATGCAAGTGGTGATCCGTGACTCTGGCCGCCAGCAGCCGCGCGACGTCGGCTGGCTCGGCGCCGAACAGCGCTGGACCGTCGGCAGCTTGCCCACCGCCGCCACCTTCGTCAGCAGCGGCCTGGGCTTCGCCTGGTTGCCCCGACACCTGATCGAACGCGAACTCGAGGATGGCCTGCTCAAGCAGCTGCCATTGGAAAAGGGCGGCAGCCGCAACCCGACGTTCTACCTGTACTCGAACAAAGACAAACCCCTGGGGCCGGCCACGCAGATTCTTATCGATTTGTTGCGCACCTTCGACACCGCTCCCCTGGACGCACCTTTCGCCGCCCCCCAGCAAGCCTGAGACGGAGTTCACCCATGGCCTGGTTCGACCACGAAGGCTGCAGCCTGCATTACGAGGAATACGGTCACGGCGCTCCGCTGATCCTGATCCACGGCCTGGGCTCCAGCAGCCAGGATTGGGAACTGCAGATTCCGGTCCTGGCCCGGCATTACCGCCTGATCGTGGTGGATATACGCGGTCACGGTCGCTCCGACAAACCCCGCGAACGCTACAGCATCCAGGGTTTTACCTTCGATCTGGTGGCGTTGATCGAACACCTGAACCTGCCGCCCGCCCATGTGGTGGGTTTATCCATGGGCGGCATGATCGCATTCCAGCTGGCCGTGGACGACCCCGCTCAGGTCAAGAGCCTGTGCATCGTCAACAGCGCGCCCGAGGTCAAGGTGCGCAGCGCCGATGATTACTGGCAATGGGCCAAGCGCTGGAGCCTGGCGCGCGTGCTCAGCCTTGCCACCATCGGCAAAGCGCTGGGCGATCGGCTGTTCCCCAAACCCGAGCAAGCCGACCTGCGGCGCAAAATGGCCGAACGCTGGGCAAAAAACGACAAACGTGCTTATCTCGCCAGCTTCGATGCGATTGTCGGCTGGGGCGTGCAGGAACAACTTTCCAGAATTACCTGTCCTACCCTGGTCATCAGCGCCGACCACGACTACACCCCCGTGGCGCAGAAAGAAAACTATGTAAAACTGCTGCCCGATGCGCGGCTGGTGGTAATCGAAGATTCCCGCCATGCCACGCCCTTGGATCAACCCGAAGTCTTTAACGCTACCTTGCTCGATTTTCTAAAGACAGTCGAAACCACTACCCAGGATCACTGACCCATGCTGAAAAAAATCGCCTTCTTTGCCGGCTCCGTATTGTTCGCAGCCAACCTGATGGCTGCTGAGCCTGCCAAGGCCCCTCACGTCCTGATCACCACCACCAATGGCGACATTGAAATCGAACTGGACCCGGTCAAGGCGCCGATCAGTACCAAGAACTTCCTGGCCTATGTCGACAAAGGCTTCTACACCAACACCATTTTCCACCGCGTGATCCCGGGTTTCATGGTCCAGGGCGGCGGTTTCACCGCGCAGATGTCGCAGAAGCCGACCGAAGCACCGATCAAGAACGAAGCCAGCAACGGCCTGCATAACGTTCGCGGCACCTTGTCGATGGCACGTACCAACGATCCAAATTCGGCCACCAGCCAATTCTTCATCAACGTGGCTGACAATGCCTTCCTCGACCCAGGCCGTGATGCGGGCTATGCCGTGTTCGCCAAAGTGGTTAAGGGCATGGACGTTGTCGACGTCATCGTCAACTCGCAAACCACTACCAAGCAAGGCATGCAGAACGTGCCAATCGATCCTGTTGTGATCAAGTCGGCCAAGCGCATCGACTGAGGTCCGCAGCAAGCTCCGCACGCGGCCCACAACGCCGCGTGCGCATTTGAAAGGAGAGCCCGCAACGCGGGCGTCAGACTGAATGCTCTATCGTCGCTTTGAACAACTGATCGACATTTTCCGCGACGCTCCCAGCGCCGCCCCTCCTGATAAAGTCCTGCCCTTCTACCTCTACTACCTGCGCCAGGTGTGGCCAAGTTTTGCCGCCTTGCTGGTGGTCGGCCTGATCGGCGCGTTGATCGAAGTGGCATTGTTCAGCTACCTGAGCCGCATTATCGATTTGGCCCAAGGCACGCCGCCCGCCAACTTCTTCCAGATTCACAGCGCCGAGCTGATCTGGATGGCCGTGGTTGCCCTGCTGCTGCGCCCGATCTTCAATGGCCTGCATGACTTACTGGTGCACCAGACCATCAACCCCGGCATGACCAGCCTGATCCGCTGGCAGAACCATAGCTACGTACTCAAGCAGAGCTTGAACTTCTTCCAGAACGATTTCGCCGGGCGCATTGCCCAGCGCATCATGCAAACCGGCAACTCCTTGCGCGATTCGGCAGTGGCGACCGCGGAAGCCATCTGGCATGTGTCGATCTACGCCATCAGCGCCCTGGTGCTGTTTGCCGAGGCGGACTGGCGCCTGATGATCCCGCTGATCACCTGGATCATTCTTTACAGCCTGGCGTTGCGTTACTTCGTGCCTCGCGTGAAAGAACGCTCGGTGATTTCCTCCGAGGCGCGCTCCAAATTGATGGGCCGCATTGTCGACGGCTACACCAACATCACCACCTTGAAGCTGTTCGCCCATACGCAAAATGAGCAGGAATACGCCAAGGAAGCGATCATCGAGCAGACCGAAAAAACCCAGTTGGCCGCGCGCGTGCTCACCAGCATGGACGTGGTGATCTGCACCTTGAACGGCGTGCTGATCGTCACCACCACCGGCCTGGCGTTGTGGCTGTGGACGCAGTCACTGATTTCGGTGGGCGCCATCGCCCTCGCCACAGGCCTGGTGATCCGTATCGTCAACATGTCCGGCTGGATCATGTGGGTGGTCAACGGCATCTTCGAAAACATCGGCATGGTGCAGGACGGCCTGAAAACCATCGCTGCACCGCTGGCAGTGACCGACCGCGACAATGCCCCGCGCCTGAACGTGCCGCACGGCGAAGTGCGTTTCGAGCAGGTGGATTTCCACTATGGCAAAAAGAGCGGGATCATTGGCGGCCTGAACCTTCAGATCAAGGCCGGTGAGAAAATCGGCCTGATCGGCCCCTCCGGTGCGGGCAAATCAACCCTGGTCAACTTGCTGCTGCGCCTGTACGACCTGCAAGGCGGGCGCATCCTGATCGACGGCCAGAACATCGCCGAAGTCGCCCAGGAGTCCTTGCGTGCACAGATCGGCATGATCACCCAGGACACCTCGCTGCTGCACCGCTCGATCCGTGACAACTTGCTGTACGGCAAGCCGGATGCCACCGATGAGGAACTCAACGCCGCCATCCACAAAGCCCGCGCCGATGAATTCATCCCGCTGCTGTCGGATGCCGAAGGGCGCACAGGGCTGGATGCGCACGTGGGCGAGCGCGGGGTGAAACTCTCGGGCGGGCAACGTCAGCGCATTGCCATTGCGCGGGTGCTGCTCAAGGACGCGCCGCTTCTGATCATGGACGAGGCCACCTCGGCACTCGATTCGGAAGTGGAAGCGGCGATTCAGGAAAGCCTGGAGACCTTAATGCAAGGCAAGACGGTGATTGCGATTGCGCACCGATTGTCGACCATTGCGCGCATGGACCGGCTGGTAGTGCTGGAGAAAGGCCAGATTGCCGAGACCGGCAGCCATGCCGAACTGCTGGCCCAAGGCGGCTTGTATGCCAGGTTGTGGCAGCACCAAACGGGTGGGTTCGTCGGCATCGATTAAAAACACACCGCAAAACAGTGTGGGAGCTGGCTTGCCTGCGATAGCGCACTGTCAGTACCGAATTGGTTATCTGGCACACCGCAATCGCAGGCAAGCCAGCTCCCACCTTTAATCAGCGCCAAGCCCCTAATCCACGGGCCCCTGGCGCTTTTTTTATGGCCTGGATTTGTATCAAAAGCGTGCTGTAATCAGTGCAGTGCCTAGAGGGGCGCTGAAGTAAATCTGCAGGGAGCATCACTGATTTGCTGATTCGGTAGAGCTATCTATCAAGGACGTGTCGCATGTCTTTGTTCAAACGTTCAATCACAGAGGGGTTAGGTACGTTTTGGCTGGTGTTGGGCGGTTGCGGGAGTGCGGTGTTGGCCGCAGCGTTTCCCGCCGTCGGGATCGGGTTCCTCGGTGTGGCCCTGGCCTTCGGGCTGACGGTGCTGACCATGGCGTTTGCCATCGGGCATATCAGCGGGTGCCACCTCAACCCGGCAGTGTCAGTGGGGCTGGTCGTGGGCGGGCGGTTTCCGGCCAGGGAGTTACCGGCTTACATCGTCGCGCAGGTAATCGGCGCCACTGTCGCCGCTGCGCTGTTGTACTTCATTGCCAGTGGCAAGCCGGGGTTCGAACTGGCGTCGGGCCTGGCCTCCAACGGCTACGGCGAGCATTCGCCGGGTGGCTACTCGATGGCTGCGGGGTTTGTCTGTGAGCTGGTGATGACGGCGATGTTCGTGCTGATCATCCTCGGCGCCACCGACCGTCGTGCTCCGCCGGGTCTTGCACCCATCGCCATCGGCCTGGCCTTGACCTTGATCCACTTGATCTCCATTCCCGTGACCAACACTTCGGTCAACCCGGCCCGCAGTACCGGCCCGGCCCTGATCGTCGGCGGATGGGCGATCCAGCAGTTGTGGATGTTCTGGCTGGCGCCGATCCTCGGTGCTGTAATCGGCGGCGTGACCTATCGATGGCTGGGCAAGGAGCAGCCAGCCTGAGGCAATCGGGTTCAGCCCTGCCGATAAGGCAGGGCTGCCCTTGCCTCTTCGGCATACGCCAGAATCCCAACCCGCTCGCGCTCCAGGAAGTCTTCCACGGCATTCTTCAAACCCGGATGGCGCAGGTAGTGCCATGACCGTGTGATCACCGGTTCAAAGCCGCGAATCAACTTGTGTTCGCCCTGGGCGCCAGCGTCAAAACGTTGCAGGCCGTGGGCGATGGCGTAGTCCATACCTTGGTAGAAGCAGGTTTCGAAGTGCAGGCGGTCGAACTCCGCCAGGCAGCCCCAGTAGCGGCCATAGAAACTGTCGCCACCGATCAGGCTGAAGGCCATGGCCACCGGGCGTGCGCCTTGTTTGGCCAGCACCACGCGGATCGCCTCGGGCATGCGTTCGGCCAGCAGGCTGAAAAAGGCGCGGGTCAGGTAGGGTGACTGGCGACGCACCGCGTAGGTGTTGGCGTAACAGGCGTAAACAAAATCCCACTGCGCCTCGCTTAACTCGTGGCCTTGCAACCATTCAAAATCGATGCCCTGCCCCGCCACTTGCTCGCGCTCTTTGCGCATTTGTTTGCGCTTGCGTGAACTCAAGGCATCGAGGAAGTCCTGGAAGTCGCGATAGCCGCGGTTTTGCCAGTGGAACTGGCAGCCCAGGCGCTGCAACCAACCCGCCTGCCCAGCCAATGCGGCATCGGCCAACGGGTCGGTGAAGTTGATATGGGCACTGGAGAGCCCTTCGATTTCCAGATACCCGGGCAAGCTACCCAGCAGTTCAACCCCGTCCTCGGCATTCCTGGCCAACAAACGTGGGCCACTCACCGGACTGAACGGCACCGCCGTCAGCAACTTGGGGTAGTACTCGATGCCCGCGCGCGCGCACGCATCCGCCCAGCCATGATCAAACACGTACTCGCCGTAGGAGTGCCACTTGCGGTAGCTGGGCAGGGCCGCCACCAGCCGCTCGCCTTCCCAATGCAGCAAATGCTCGGGCTGCCAACCGGACTGCGGGCCCAAGCTGGCGCTGTCTTCCAGGGCACTCAGAAAGGCGTGCCGCACAAAGGGTTGGGCCTGCGGCACCAGGGCATCCCAGACTTGCGGGGCGATTGCAGACAGCTTGTCCAGGCGTTGCAGCGGCATCGGCATCCTCACTGTTTCTTGGCGTGAAAGCCTGGCGAGTATCGCCTATCGCGGCGCCAGGCACACCTCGAAACGAGCGAGACAAACCTCGAAACAATTAGTTCCAGATTAAATAATTTGTCATCTAGGTGAAATCACTTAGCCACTACTCCGTCATAAACGATCGCGATACTGACGCCTGTTTTTAGAGCGCCTGGTTCTACCAGGCGGCTATTTTCCGTCCGTCATCGGTCGGTTGTGTCCTGGATGGTTTGCCATCCCTCCTCACTTTCGGAGATTGATATGCGTCTTGCTTCCACTAAAACTGCGGCGGCCCTGTGTGGCGGCCTGTTGCTGGCCCTGAGCGTTCCGGCCAGCGCTGCAGTCGACGCTAAATTGCTCGACATGCTCAAGGCCAACGGCCAGATCACCGCTGCGCAGTACACCGAACTGCAAACGGAATTAGCCAAGGACCAGAAAGAAAAGCAGATCGCACAGCAAGCTCAACAAGAGACCAACGAGCAGATCGCGGCCACCGCGAAAAAAACCAACGACCTCAGCGTCTTCGATCAGAAGCTGGCCTGGGCCGCACGCACTCAGCTCAAGGGTGATGTGCGCTTCCGTCAGGAAACCGTGAAGATCCAGGGCGAATCCAACAACGGCGGCCGCGACAAAGACCGTCAGCGCATCCGTGCCCGCCTGGGTGCCTACACCGAAATCAACTCCCAGGTTGACACCGGCATCCGCGTGGCCACCGGCAGCAGCGACGACGCGCGCTCCACCAACCAGGACCAGGACAACTACTTCGACAAGAAGTCGATCTGGCTGGACCTGGGCTACATCGACTACCACCCGGACCAGATCAAGAACCTGCACGTGATCGGCGGCAAGATGCTGCAGCCGTGGGTAAACATGGGCGACGTGATCTGGGATAGCGACATCAACCCTGAAGGCCTGGCCGTCACCTACAAGTACCCATTGGGCGGCAGCGCCGAGCTGTTCGGCAGCCTGGGCAACTACAACCTCAAGGACAACGTAGACGGCGACGGCGTGCAATTTCGCCACGACCTGCGCCTGACCTCCGGCCAGTTGGGCACGCGCTTCTCGCTCACCGACAACCTGAAAATGACCCTGGGCGGCAGCGTCTACGCCTACCAGAACGACAAGGACAGCCGCTGCACTACCACCACCACGCCGTGCGCGCTGGCGGTCAACGGCAACTCGGCCAACAACGAATTCCGTCTGTATGAAGGCTTTGCCCAAGCCGACATCGGCGGCCTGGCCGTGCCTTTGGCGTTCTACGGCCAGTACGTGAAAAACAACGATGCGGTGACCGACCAGGACACCGCCTGGTTGATCGGTGCCAAATCCAAGGTGTTCGGTTTCAACCTGGACTACAACTACCGCGATACGCAACGTGATGCAGTGGTTGGCGCCTTCACCGATTCGGACTTCGCCAACGGCACCACCGGTTCGCGCGGTCATAAGCTCAAAGTCAGCTACGACATCGACAAGAACTTCGCCCTCGGCGCCACGTACTTCCTGACCAAGGCTGACTACGCCAGCCGCACGCAGCGTGATGCCAACACCAATACCTTGCAGTTGGATGCTGAAGCCAAGTTCTAAATGTGCATGCAATAACCCTTGGGCCAGGACGGCCCGAGGGGGTTTCAACAGCCTTGCGTGGGTGGGTCGATCCCCATCATCCGTTCGACTCACCCACGCGAGCCTGCCTCTTTCCCACCGTTACTGATCTTTGAGCCTTTCGGCCACCAGCCGATCAGCCAGTGCATCAGCGTCCTTTACCGGCTCCTCCGGCATGATCTTCAAAGTCGCCTGCATCAGGCGCATCTGACGAATAAATCGCCGGCAGTTGGGGCAGAACATCAAGTGATGACGCACCAGCAAACGCTCTCGAAAGGTCAATTGCCCATCGAGGTAGTCACTGGACCGCGCCACTTGTTCCTTACAGGTCAACATTCGCCCGTTTCCTCAAAATGCTCCACCGTGGCGAAGACTTTAAGCCGTGCTCGATGCAACAGCACACGGACATTGGAGAGCGAGAGGGTCAGAAGATTACAAATCTCCTCCAACTCCAGGCCCTGACGTTCACGCAACACCAATACGCTGCTTTGCAGCTCCGACAAGCTCAGGATTGTATGCTCCAGGCATTTGCGCAGTTCATCCTCGGTCAGCAAGGCTTCCGGGGTGTCCTGGTGCCAGGCGTAAGGCGCAACGGCCCAGTGGCCGTCGTCGGGGACGAAGCGGTCATCGCCAATGGTGCCGTGGGGCGAAGGCAAATCGTCGAGCAATACTTCCCGGCGATTCTGTTTGTAGCGGCCCTTGGCAGAATTGGCGGTGATGGTCAGCAGCCAGGTTTTGAGGCTGGAGCGCCCTTCGAACTTGGCCAGGTTGCGTACCACTGACAACCAGGCGTCTTGCACCACTTCATCGGCGTGGCGCTGGCCGACAATGGCATAGGCAACCGCGCGCATGGCGCTCTGGTAGGTGGTGACCAGTTCCTTGTAGGCCCGCTGCTCGCCCTTGAGCAGCCGTTCAAGCAGGTGCGCGTCGTCCGCTGCTGCCATTCAAACCTCGATCTTGCCTTGGAAATAGGATCAATGTGGGAGCTGGCTTGCCTGCGATGCAGGCACCTCGGTGGATCAGTCACACCACAGTGATGCCATCGCAGGCAAGCCAGCTCCCACAAGATTAGCGCTTGCGCAGGATCACGCTGCCGATCGAGTAACCCGCACCGAACGAGCTGAGCACTGCAACCGAGCCCTTGGGCAGATCGTCCTGATAGGTGTGAAACGCGATCACCGAGCCCGCCGAGCTGGTATTGGCGTATGTATCAAGGATCACCGGCGCTTCTTCCACCGAGGCTTCGCGGCCCAGCAGCTTCTTCACAATCAGGTGGTTCATGCTCAGGTTGGCCTGGTGCAGCCAGAAGCGCTTCACGTCGGTCACGCTCAGTTGGTTTTCTTGCAGGTGTACACCGATCAACTCGGCAACCATCGGGCAGACATCACGGAAGACTTTGCGGCCTTCCTGCACGAACAGCTTGTCCGGCGCGCCGATGCCTTCTTCGGCGGTACGGTTGAGGAAACCGAAGTTGTTACGGATGTTATTGGAAAACTTGGTCAGCAGCTTGGTGCTGACCACGTCGAACTGGTGCTCGGAGGTCGCCAGATCAGCACGCTCGAGGATCACCGCCGTGGCCGCATCACCGAAGATGAAATGGCTGTCGCGGTCGCGGAAATTCAAGTGGCCGGTGCAGACTTCCGGGTTGACCATCAGGATCGCCCGGGCCTGGCCCAGTTGGATGCTGTTGGCCGCGTTCTGGATGCCGAAGGTGGCCGAGGAACACGCCACGTTCATGTCGAAGCCGAAACCCTGGATGCCCAGGGCTTCCTGGACTTCAATGGCGATGGCCGGGTAGGCGCGCTGCAGGTTGGAGCAGGCGACGATCACGCCATCGATGTCGGCGGCGGTCTTGCCGGCGCGCTGCAGGGCTTGTTCGGCGGCGCCGACGGCCATCTGGCAGAGTACCGACCACTCGTCGTTGCTGCGCTCGGGCAGGCGCGGGGCCATGCGTTGTGGGTCAAGGATGCCGTCCTTGTCCATCACAAAGCGGCTCTTGATGCCCGACGCTTTCTCGATAAAGGCGGCGCTGGACTCGGTCAATGCCTGCACGTCACCGCGCTCAATGGCGGCAGCGTTGTCTGAATTGAACTGTTGCACGTAAGCATTGAAAGACTGCACCAGCTCTTCGTTGGAGATGCTGTTGGCCGGGGTGTACAGGCCAGTGCCGCTGATGACGACGTTATGCACGGTCGTTCCTCTAAATCTGTCAGGCAGAGAAGATATTGGTACCGTCGTACCAAACTTTAATTCGTTCGATACCCTCCAGCGGGCATCAAACTGGCAACGCTTTATCCCATCGCACCACAGTGTTTCGCGGCGTTACCGGTCTTTATGACTGCGAAGTTTGCCACAACCTCGCGCATTTGGCGCCATCCCCAGGATTAACCCCCGCAATCCACTGTGGGAGCTGGCTTGCCTGCGATGCAGACACTGCGGTGTATCAGCCAAACGGTGGTGATGCCATCGCAGGCAAGCCAGCTCCCACAGGGGTTGGGCGTTGCCTGGAGGATCGAGGAAGAACTCAGGCCTCGACCAGGCTCCACTGTTTGCTCAAACGCTTATCGGAAATCGGCACCTTGGTGCCCAACTGCTGGGCAAACAGCGACACCCTGTATTCCTCCAACCACCAGCGGTAAAGCTCCAGCTGCGGGTCGCGCTTGCCTTCCTGGGCATGTTTGTTCAAACGGTTCTGGTACTGCGCCCACAGGCCGCCCAACTCCGAGCTCCAGACCCGATCTTTTTGCACCTGGCTTGGCAACTTCTCCAGGCGCAGCTCGATGGCCTTGAGAAAGCGCGGCAATTCCTTGAACCACTGCGCCGGGGTTTCGCGCACAAAACCGGGATATACCAGGTTGCTGAGTTGCTGTTTGATGTCGTTCAACGCCACCGCCTGGGCCAGGTCGATCTTGCCTTTGAAGCGTTTCTGCAAGCCATGCCAGAGTTTCAGCACGTCCAGGGTCAAGCGCGCCAGGCGTTCGGCGTGTTCGGTCCAACTGCCGCGCTTGCGTTCGGCCAACGCAGCCAGACCCGCGCCGTCACGCGGCAGGCTGGCTTCGCCTTCGAGCACGCAGGTGTCGAGGCTGGCCAACAGAATATCTTCCACCAGCGCATCAATGCGCCCCAGCTCGCGGTACATCAGGCCCAGCTCAGTCAACCCAGGCAATTTGCCGCGCAGGAATTTTGCCGGTTCCGCCAGTTGCTGCATGAGCAGGCGCTGCAAGGCGCGACGGTGCTGGAACTCGGCTTCGGCGGCGGTGGAGAAACGCCCTTCCTTGACCGTGCCGTTTTCTTCGACCAGTGCCGGATACACCGTCATCGACAGGCCAGCAATCTTTTGCTGGGTCTTTTCCGCCACGGCGGCAAACACCTTGGCTTCCACCGGCTGTTGGCTTTTCGCGGTTTTCGGTACAGCCAATGCGGCCTGGCTGGCCTCGGCGAAACGTGCGGTCAGCTCGGCCAGGTCGCGGCCTTCGCCCAGGAACTTGCCCTGGCCGTCAACCACTTCCAGGTTCATCTTCAGGTGGCTTTCCACCTGCTGCGCCGCCTCGGCCCAGGCTTCATCGCTGACCCGCGCGCCGGTCATGCGCAGCAATTCGCGGCCCAGCGCCTGGGGCAACGAGCCCTGGCCAAATTCGATACGTTGCAGGGCGGCCTTGACGAAATCCGGCACCGGCACAAAGTTCTTGCGCAGCGCCTTGGGCAGGTTGCGCACCAGCGCAATGCACTTGGCTTCGATCA
The DNA here is from genome assembly GCF_021606215.1 of Pseudomonas sp. PA-5-4B. Taxonomy (NCBI): domain Bacteria; kingdom Pseudomonadati; phylum Pseudomonadota; class Gammaproteobacteria; order Pseudomonadales; family Pseudomonadaceae; genus Pseudomonas; species Pseudomonas sp. PA-5-4B. Next base: position 14,025 of record NZ_WKDB01000068.1, read on the forward strand.
CACCCGGTACCAGCCACTCCAGGCGCTCAGGCGGCAACGCCGGCAACAGCGGCGCCGGTACGCGCAGGGTTACGCCGTCGCGGGGGTGGTTGGGTTCAAAGTGGTAACTCAGGGCTAGTTCCAGGTCGCCCAGGTGCAGGGTGTCGGGGTAATGCGCGGCGGTGACTTCACTGGCCTCGCGGGCCAGCACGTCTTCTTCACGCATGATCAGCAGTTGCGGGTCTTTCTGGCTGTTGACCTTGTACCAGCTGTCGAACGTGGCGGTCTGGTGGATCTCTGCCGGCAAGCGCGCGTCATAGAAGGCGTACAGGGTTTCTTCATCCGCCAGAATGTCGCGACGACGGGCCTTGGCCTCCAGTTCATCGAGCTGTTCCAGCAGCTGCTGGTTGGCCGTGAGGCACTTGGCGCGGGATTGAATCTCGCCGCGTACCAACCCTTCACGAATAAACAACTCGCGGGACACCACCGGGTCAATCGGCCCGTAATGTACCGGCCGGCGCCCGACCACAATCAGCCCGAACAGGGTGATCTGCTCAAACGCCACCACTTGGCCGCGCTTCTTTTCCCAGTGCGGTTCGAAGTGGTTTTTCTTGATCAGGTGCCCGGCCAGCGGCTCGATCCAGTCGGCGTCGATCTTGGCGACCATGCGCGCATACAGCTTGGTGGTTTCCACCAGTTCGGCGGTCATCAGCCATTGCGGACGTTTTTTGCCGATGCCCGAGGACGGGTGAATCCAGAAGCGCCGCTGCCGTGCGCCGAGGTAATCGCCGTCTTCGGTTTTTTGCCCGATCTGGCTGAGCAAACCGGACAGCACCGCCTTGTGCAGTTTCGCAAAGTCGGCCGGTTCCTTGTTGAGGGTCAGCTGCATATCGCGGCAGATCAGGCTCAACTGGCGATGGGAGTCACGCCACTCGCGCAGGCGCAGGTAATTCAGGAAGTTCTTGCGGCACCAGTTACGCAACGGGCTGGCGGTCAACGCCTGGCGCTGTTCTTCAAAGCCACGCCACAGATTAACCAGCCCGGCGAAGTCCGAGTCTGCATCTTTCCACTGTGCGTGGGCCTGATCGGCGGCTTGCTGGCGCTCCGGCGGACGCTCGCGAGGGTCCTGGATCGACATGGCACTGGCCACAATCAACACTTCCTGCAAACTGCCGAGCTTGGCCGCTTCGAGCAGCATGCGGCCCATGCGCGGGTCCACCGGCAAGCGCGCCAGTTGGCGGCCCAGCGGCGTGAGCTGGCTGTTGCGGTCGACTGCCGAGAGTTCTTGCAGCAGGTTGAAACCGTCGCTGATCGCCTTGCCATCCGGCGGTTCGATAAACGGGAAGTCGGTGATTTCGCCCAGGCGCAGGTGCAGCATCTGCAGGATCACCGCGGCGAGGTTGGTGCGCAGGATCTCCGGGTCGGTAAATTCCGGACGGCCGATAAAATCTTCTTCGCTGTACAAGCGAATGCAAATGCCCGGCTCAACCCGGCCGCAGCGGCCTTTACGCTGGTTGGCACTGGCCTGCGAAATCGCCTCGATCGGCAGGCGCTGCACCTTGGCGCGGTAGCTGTAGCGGCTGATGCGCGCGGTGCCGCTGTCGATCACATAACGGATGCCCGGCACGGTCAGCGAGGTTTCCGCAACGTTGGTCGCCAACACCACGCGGCGGCCTGGGTGGGACTGGAAAATCCGCTGCTGTTCGGCCGGCGACAGGCGCGCGTACAGCGGCAGAATTTCAGTGTGTTTGAGCTGGGCCTTGCGCAGCATGTCGGCGGCGTCGCGAATCTCGCGTTCGCCGGGCAAAAACACCAGCACATCGCCGGGGCTGCGGCGCTCACTGCGCTCATAGGCGGCAATTTCGTCGAGGGTGGCGAGAATCGCCTGGTCGACGGTCAAGTCATCCTCGACACGGTTACCCTCCTCGTCCTGCTCAAGCGTCAACGGGCGATACCAGGTGTCGACCGGGAACGTGCGGCCCGAGACCTCGACAATCGGCGCATCGTCGAAGTGCTTGGAAAAGCGCTCCAGGTCGATGGTCGCCGAGGTGATGATGACTTTAAGGTCCGGGCGGCGCGGCAACAGGGTTTTCAGGTAACCGAGCAGGAAGTCGATGTTCAGGCTGCGTTCGTGGGCTTCGTCGACGATGATGGTGTCGTAGCGTTCCAGATAACGGTCGTTCTGGGTTTCCGCCAGCAAAATGCCGTCGGTCATCAGCTTGATCAGCGTGTTGGAATCGCTCTGGTCTTCAAAACGCACCTGATAGCCGACCAGCGCGCCCAATGGCGTGGCCAGCTCTTCGGCAACCCGGCTGGCGACGCTGCGCGCAGCAATCCGGCGCGGCTGGGTGTGGCCGATCAGGCCGTACTGGCCGCGCCCAATCTCCAGGCAGATCTTCGGCAACTGGGTGGTTTTACCCGAACCGGTTTCGCCGGCAATGATCAGCACCTGATGCTTGTTTAGCGCCTCTTTGATCTCGTCACGCTTGGCCGCGATCGGCAGGCTGTCGTCATAGCGAATCACTGGCAGGCTGGCACGCCGCGCGGTGACTTGGGCGCAGGACGCCTGCATACGCGTGACCCACTGCGCCAGCTTCTCCTCGTCGGGCTTCTTGCGCAGCTCAAGCAACTGGCGCCGCAAGCGGTGGCGGTCGGCGAGCATGGCGTGATCGAGGTTTTTGAGCAGTTGGTCGATAGCGGGCGCTTGGTCAGTCATCAGGTACTTTGCAGGTCGTCTATTTATGCACGGCCGACAAGTGTGGCAGAAAAGCGGCTGATCTGGCAGACGGCTAAGTAAACCGGATCAAATGTGGGAGCAACTGTCTTAACCCACGCTCCTCTGTGGCGAGCAGGCTTGCCCTGCGCTGGGCTGCGCAGCAGCCCCATTGTAGACACCGAGATACTCCTGAAAGAACTCTGAGTCTGTTTTTGGGGCCGCTGCGCAGCCCAACGCAGGGCAAGCCTGCTCGCCACAACAGCCCACTTCGCACAGACGTTGTTAAATTGGAGCAAGCCTCCTCCCAAACGGTATATGCGTTTACAGCGGGTCTTTGCGCCGATACGGAAACACATCAATCACCTTGCCGGCGCGAATCGCTTCCTGCAGGCCTTTCCAGTAGTCGGCGTTGTACAACTCGCCATGCAACTCGTCGAACAGCTTGCGCTGGCCGGCGTCGGCGAACAGGAACGGCGGAAACTCTTCCGGGAACACGTCCAGCGGGCCGATGGAGTACCAGGGCTCCGAGGCCATTTCATCTTCAGGCGTGCGCGGCGCGGGGATGTGGCGGAAATTGGCTTCGGTGAGAAAGCAGATCTCGTCATAGTCATAGAACACCACACGACCGTGGCGGGTGACGCCGAAGTTCTTCAGCAGCATGTCGCCGGGGAAGATGTTCGCCGCCGCCAGTTGCTTGATTGCCAGGCCATAGTCTTCCAGGGCTTCGCGCACCTGGGCGGGGTTGGCGTTGTCCAGGTAGAGGTTGAGCGGGGTCATGCGCCGCTCGGTCCAGCAGTGGCGAATCAGTACCGTATCGCCCTCCACCTGCACCGTGCCGGCGGCGACTTCCAGTAACTCGGCCAGGCATTCGGGCTCGAATTTGCTCAAGGGAAAACGGAAATCGGCAAACTCCTGGGTGTCGGCCATGCGCCCCACACGGTCAACACTTTTGACCAGCCGGTACTTCTCGATCACCGTGGCGCGGTTGACGTTCTTCGACGGCGAAAAACGGTCCTTGATGATCTTGAACACGGTGTTGAAGCCCGGCAGCGTGAACACACTCATGACCATGCCGCGCACGCCGGGCGCCATGATGAATTGATCATCGGTGGTCGCCAAGTGGTTGATCAACGCGCGGTAGAACTCCGACTTGCCGTGCTTGTAGAAACCGATCGAGGTGTACAGCTCGGCAATATGCTTGCCAGGCAGGATGCGCTTGAGAAAGCCGATAAACTCGGCCGGCACCGGCACATCGACCATGAAGTAGGAGCGCGTGAAGGAGAAGATGATCGACACATCGGCTTCGTCGGTGATCAGCGCATCGATCTGGATGCCGCGCCCTTCGCGGTGCAACAACGGGATCACCAGTGGCCACTGCTCGTCGCGGGTAAAAATGCGCCCAACCAGATAGGCGCCTTTATTACGGTAAAGCACCGACGAAAACAGCTCGATGCTCAGCTGCGGGTCTTTGCACACCCAATCCGGCAGGTTTTCGCGCAACTGCGCCTGGAGGCGGCGCAGGTCGCCGTCGAGGTCGGCGTAGGCTTCGCTGAAGCGGTAATCGGCGAAGATCTGCGCCAGCGTCGCCGCCAGGTCGCCCGCAGGCTTATAGGTACGCGTTTGCGCCGCACGTGCCCGGCGCAGGCTGGGCCGCGTGGTGTGGATGAACATGCAGCCGTCGCTGATCAGGTCATGGCTGAACAGCCCGCAGAAGATCGAGTTGTACCAGGTCTCGGACAGCTCATCGTCAAAACGCAGATCGATCAGGCCGATATACGCGCTTTTAACCAATGGCCACTCGTCCACTGCCAGCAACGCCGCCTCATCGAAGTGGGCACGCAGACGCGCCGTGACTTCAGCGACCTTCTCTTCATACAAATTGATCCGCGCCGCCGATGCCGCCTGCCCTTGCTGCCACTGAGCCTTTTCGAAACGCTCGCGGGCGCCGTCGGTGATCTGGCGAAAATGCTCACGGTAATCGTCGAAGCCATCGAGGATCATGCGGGCAATGGCAGGGGCGGATGGCGACATGCGGGAAACCTCGAACGGGTATCTGGATGCCTGAGCTTAGCCAGTGAATCGAGGCAGGAGAAGGATGATTTGCACGGCCTGACTGTACAACATCATGCAATTTGTACATTTATTTTCAGTTTTCACCAATCGACCGTACGGTCAGCAAAAACACCATAAAGTCGCGCCGCCCACCGCTACAGGCCTGGAGCTGCGGGGCTTGACGCTCGTTGCCAGGAAACCGCGCAAACCTGTGAGTTCTCAACGTATGTAACACCCTTGATACCACTTAGGGGATACCCCGATTACCACCTTGATGGCACTTTGATATATAGCGCGCCCTTCCCAACCTAACAAGGTCTGAAGACCGACCCGGGAACCGGTTCAAATCGCCTAAGGAGCACTAAGATGTCATTGAGGAATATGCCGATCGGTCTGCGCGCCAGCCTGAGTTTTGGGGTGTTGGCCAGCATGCTGGTGATCGTCGGAATGTTTGGCCTGGGGCAGATGGCCAAGCTGCGCGAAAGCGCGTTGGTGATTGAAGAATCATGGATGCCGAGCATCGAGAATATCCACGACGCTGCCGCCTGCATCGCCAGCATCCGCCTGGAGTCGATGCGCATGGCGACCACCGACGAATCACGGATCCGCGACAACAGCAAAAGCCTGATCGCCAACCAGCGCAGCGAACTCAACACCCTGCTGGAGCACCACGCAGACCTGCTCAGCGGCGACGACGAACGCGCCATGCTCAAGCAGCTCAACATCAATGTGAACACTTACAACAGTATCGTCAGCCAGATGGTGGAGCTGGTCGACAAGGATCAACAGCAAGACGCCATCGACCTGCTCAGCACGCGCCTCGGCCCGCAGGGCACGCTCCTGAATAAAAGCCTGGAGGACATGATTACCTTCAACCAAAAAGGCGTGGAAACCGCAGCAGACGCGGCGGCGCAGATGTATACCAGCGCGCAGTGGGTGGTCGGCCTGATCATTGTGTGCGCGCTGATCGCGACCTTGTTGCTCGCCTGGCTGCTGACCCGCAGCATCACCGCCCCGCTCGGCCAGGCCCTGGCCGTGGCGCGCACCATTGCCGGTGGTGATTTGAGCCAGCCCGTCGTGGTCAAAGGCAGCGACGAACCGGCGCAACTGTTGACGGCCCTGGCCACCATGCAGGACCAGTTGCGCACCACCCTCCATGGCATCAGCGAGTCGGCGCAGCAACTGGCGTCCGCAGCCGAAGAGATGAGTTCGGTGATGGAGCAGAGCACCCGTGGCTTGCAAGCGCAGAACGATGAGATCGAACAGGCCGCCACCGCCGTCAACGAGATGAGTGCGGCAGTGGACGAAGTCGCGGCCAATGCGGTGTCCAGCGCCGAGGCATCCAAGGCCTCCGACGAAGACAGCAAGCACGGTCATTACCAGATCAGCGAAACCATCAGCTCGATCCAGAACCTGGTGGACGAAGTGCTCGGCGCCTCGAACAAGGCCGAAGGGTTGGCCGTGCAAGCCCAGGACATCAGCAAAGTGCTGGAAGTGATCCGCGGCATCGCTGGGCAAACCAACCTGCTGGCGCTTAACGCCGCCATCGAAGCCGCCCGCGCCGGCGAGGCCGGGCGCGGGTTTGCAGTGGTGGCCGACGAGGTGCGCTCGCTGGCGCAACGCACCCAGGACTCCACCGAAGAAATCGAGCAGATGATCAACGGCATCCAGCAAGGCACCCAAGGCACCGTCGAAGCGCTCAACAGCAGCGCCGAGCACGCCGGCCAGACCTTGCAGCGGGCCAACAACGCCGGCAGCGCCCTGGAAAAAATCACCGCCGCCATCTCGCAAATCAGTGAACGCAACCTGGTGATCGCCAGCGCCGCCGAGCAACAGGCCCTGGTGGCCCGCGATGTCGACCGCAGCCTGGTGAACATCCGCGACCTGTCGACCCAGACCGCCGCCGGTGCCACCCAGACCTCGGCGGCCAGCCACGAATTGTCGCGCCTGGCGGTGGACCTCAACGGCATGGTCACGCGGTTTGTCCTGTAATTAGCGATTGTGTCGCGCAGGCCACTGGGCAACACTCGCCGCCTTATTGATGTAGGAGTGTTCCGTGAGACCTGTCGACACCCTGTACCTGTTGGGGCTGGCTGCCATTTGGGGCGCGAGCTTCCTGTTCATGCGCATCATTGCGCCGGAAATCGGCACGGTGCCGACTGCGTTTTTTCGCGTGTCGATTGCGGCAGCCGGCCTGCTGGTAATCCTCACCGTGATGCGCGTGAACTGGGACTTCCAGGGCAAGTTCAAGACCGTGCTGCTGCTCGGCGTGATCAACTCCGGCATTCCCGCGACTATGTATTCCGTGGCCGCCCAGGTGCTGCCGGCGGGATACTCGGCGATCTTCAACGCCACCACGCCGTTGATGGGCGTGTTGATTGGCGGGTTGTTCTTCAGTGAACGCCTGACCCCTTCGAAAATCGCAGGTGTGTGTTTGGGCCTGTTTGGCGTAGGAGTCCTGACCCGTGCCGGGCCGGTAGCCTTTGATCTGGACTTGTTGATGGGCGCACTGGCCTGCCTGCTGGCCACCACGTGCTACGGCTTTGCCGGTTTCCTTGCGCGGCGCTGGCTCGATCAACGTGGCGGCCTGGACAGCCGGCTTGCGGCGTTGGGCAGCATGCTCGGCGCTACCCTTTTCTTACTGCCGTTCTTTGCCTACAGCGCCATCAGCCATCCACCAGCGAGCTGGGGTGGTTGGCAGGTATGGTCTTCGTTGCTGGGGTTGGGGCTGGTGTGTACGGCGTTTGCCTACATCCTGTACTTCCGTTTGCTGTCGTCCATTGGGCCGGTGAAGTCGATGACGGTGACGTTTATGATTCCGCCGTTTGGGGTGTTGTGGGGGGCGTTGTTGCTGGGGGAGCCGTTGTCGATGGCGCATGTGTATGGCGGGGTGTTGATTGGGGGGGCGTTGTGGTTGGTGTTGCGGGTGGGGAAGCTGGACAACGCAAGAAAGAAAAAAGCTAGCCTCCACACATTTAATCGCAACTGACCTATAAAGGTTCGGGTAAAGGTTCGGGCGAATCAATACAGCGATTGCCGCTTGCTTTAGACCTGAAACGTCGACCCAATGAATCAAGGCGGCGGTAATGAATCGCTACCCGCGAACAGTTCAGAGGCGGATCAGTATCCGCCTCATCACTTCTAAATCGCCGCCTAAACAGCAACGAAACTGGACCAGTGCTTCAAAATAGACGCTTTCGCAGCTCATGAAGAATGCTCAGGCCTGGCATCCCGAGCAAGCCCTATCTCAGTTCGTTGGGAAGATAGCGCGATGACCATCCCAGTCCGAACGGCCTTCCTTCACTACCAATTGAACGCCTGGCGTACTGTAAGCGACAACGCCCAGCGATTTGGAGTGCTCGAAACCACTCAGGGAGAGCGGAATGGAACAGGTCAATACGTCGGTACCCGTACAAAATTTAGCCAACTCAAAATCACCCACATTTTCCGCGATAGTTTGCTTGTCATCATTCAAGTGAACCGCAAACGACAGACCGCTCTCCTTGCCGCGGGCCACCTTCATCACAGCAAGCTTATGCTTATCCAACGAATCGGTTGAGTCGAAACGCAGATCCGAGATGGTCGTACCATCGGCGAATACAGTTGTTTTGGACGCCACCGGACTTTGCGTAGCGGTCGACGTGTAAATGATGCCAGCTACGATTGCAGCAACCGCTACCGCAGGAATAATCCAAAATTTGCTCATGCTACGTTCCTTTTCAATTCAGTTGGATACAACAATTCAGTAGACACAAACACACGTTATAGAGGAGGCACGCTGCGACTATCCTAACGGGGCATTACAGCAACCCCACGCCGAGGAAAGGCAGTGTGATAGCAACAAATACGGGTCTTAAATAAAAAGATTTAACCGAATTGGCTACCATTGCTTGATGACTTTACGACCTACCATACGGACAACTGACGCGGCTATTACCGCCTATCAACAGCCTGACCCGAAGCATGAACACCGAAGTCACTACCGGCCGCTTGAAGGACAGAGGCTCTATGAATTCGAAAGCATCATTTGCAAAGCCTTTTCCACACTCTATAGGCCGGCATTTTGACGGACCCGTATCATAACTTTGTACAACCAGCTTTGGTAGAGCAAGTGAGCAACGAAAACGCCTGCGCGCTCATCCCAAAGGCCACACACTCTCGCCTGCATCTCCTTGCCCACCCTTCGTCGAATTAAATTTCCACCGCCCCGTTGATCTCGAGCCTTGGGGAGCTTTATTACCGGCCTTTGACACACAACAGCCTGAGTTTATCCTTCGCCAGGACAGCCATCTGTCGGATCACTGCAGCAAGTGGACTCAAGGAAGGAGCGGCCTAAAGACTGCCTGCGGACGAAATCGATCGGAGGGTGCAGAGCCTCATCTCGACTGAGATTTGCGTGTGCCGCGATGCTTAGCGTTGCAAAATTCAGGCACGAGCGCTTGTGCTTACTGGCCCATGGACCAGACGAATGGCCACAAAAAATTATTGCTAGTCCCAAAATGCCAATAAAGCTAAACTCTACGCTTTGAAGCTTTAGCCGACATCGGTACCGCTTTTTGACACGACCGAGCAACGTCTGAATGAGTCCGCCAAAGCAAAAAAATCTCGATGAACACCATAACGTCAAGATCTGGAGAGGCAGCGTCAAAGGGCCCAATCAGACGCCTGCAGAGATCATCGCCCCTCCCTCTGGCACTCGACAAAGGTCAATTTATGGGACGCACGCTGCTCTGCATCCGCTTTTCATTCTTAATTGCTGAATACCTGCCCGAAACCCAATTTTCCCGGATGAAGAGAAAGCATCTGCTATGAAAGCGCCGTCCATTCAAATACCCGATACCGTTTTTATTGAACAAGTAGTAGTGGACGATGGTCAATCCTATTCTATTAATGACCGTATTCAGCAATACGCTCTAAATTTACATCAGGTTAGAATCAACTAATGGAAATGCATACCGCTCAACCACTTTCCCCTTGGCAGATGCTGAAAAGTGGCTTTAGACATCGTCAGTTGATATTCCAATTGACTCAGCGAGAAATTTCCTCGCGCTATCGTGGCTCCGTCATGGGCGTGGCGTGGTCATTTATCAACCCGCTTCTGCTACTCACCATTTATACATTTGTATTTTCGACGGTCTTCAAGGCGCGCTGGGGCGCTGGCTTGGGTTCTGAGTCAAAAGTCGACTTCGCGCTCGTGCTATTCGCCGGACTGATCATCCATGGCTTCTGTGCAGAATGCATCAACTCGGCCCCCAAGCTGATTCTGAGCAACGTCAACTACGTCAAAAAAGTGGTATTCCCTATTGAAGTGCTGACTATGACCTCAGTACTGAATGCCTTGTTTCACTTTACCGTTAGCCTAAGCGTACTGCTCGCCACTCAGCTATTCTTCAATCATACAGTCCCGCTGACGGCCTTATACTTCCCAATAATTATAATACCACTGGTATTTATGATGATGGGTATTTCATGGTTACTGGCTGCACTCGGTACTTATATCAGAGACATCGGGCAAATTACCGGCATGGCGGTCACGGCGCTACTCTTTTTATCGCCGGTTTTTTACCCTATATCGGCACTGCCTGAACAGTATCAAGGCTGGCTGTATCTGAACCCACTGACAGCCATCATTGAAAACGGAAGAGCGACCTTGCTATTTGGACAACTACCAGATTGGCACAGCCTGGCAATAAGCTTCGGGATTGGAGTTATCACTTGCGCCTTGGGCTACGCCTTCTTTCAAAAAACTCGTGCAGGTTTCGCAGATGTACTCTAACGATGTTGCTATCAGTGTCAGCGGTCTGTCCAAGCGTTTCAACATGTATGAAAAAGCTCAAGATCGTCTGTTGCAAATGTTTCTACCCTCGTTGAAGACGCACAAAGAGTTTTGGGCGCTTAACGATATTAACTTTGAAATCGCACGCGGCGAATCGGTCGGCATCATTGGCAAGAATGGTTCAGGCAAATCAACGCTGCTACAAATTATTTGCGGAACGTTAACCCCCACCTCTGGCACAGTAAATGTGAACGGAAGGATTGCCGCTTTGCTGGAACTCGGGTCCGGCTTCAATCCAGACTTCAGCGGTCGTGAAAACGTCTACCTGAATTGTGCTATTCACGGCTTGAACCGCCAACAAACCGATGAATTGATGGATGACATTCTTTCTTTCGCAGATATCGGTACGTTTATCGATCAGCCCGTAAAAACGTACTCCAGTGGCATGTTCGTTAGGCTGGCGTTTTCCGTACAGGCTAACCTGAAACCGGATATCCTGATCGTCGATGAAGCGCTTGCCGTCGGTGACGCCCTCTTTCAGAAGCGTTGTTACGAACGCATCGAAATGCTGACCAGCAGTGGCACTACCCTGCTTTTTGTATCCCATGATGAGGAGTCGGTACGCACACTCACCCAGCGCGCAATTTTCCTGTCCAATGGCAGAGTTCAAAGCGCTGGGCCTTCGGCAGAAGTCATTCTGGATTACCGGAGAGATCTGCACGCCCAAGAAAGTGCCTACCTTGCGCACCTGACGAAAGTTGTTTCCAACAAGACTCAGGCAGCGCCATCCGTCAAAGGCAAAGCCCCTGACAAGTTCTCATTCGGCAATTTTGACGCAGAAGTCATTTCGGTCAAAGTACTCGACACGGACGGCGCGGAGAAACAAGTTTTCTACCCTACCGAGACCGCAGTACTGCGCGTAGAGTGCGTCAGTCACTCAGACCTTAGCAACCTCAACGTCGGTATTCGGTTGCGCAACAAAGAAGGCGTGAAGATTTACTCCTGGGGCACGTTGAATCAGGACATGTCTATTGATGCGAACCTCTGCGAGGGCGAGTACTTTTGGGGTAAGAGTTTCTCCGCAGGCGAAACATTCATCGTAGATTTCGAATTTGTCTGCAGCCTTGGTGTAAACCTTTATGAGGTGCAGGCGGCCATTTCGCACGAAGGTAAACCTTATTACGCAGAACAGCGCATTATTCACTGGCGAGATGAGGCTGCTTTTTTCTCGATTGCGACCAAGCCTCGTGAATACCATTTTGGCGGTGTAATGGACCTCCGCATGAAAGCCGTTTCGATTAAGGGCTGAACAGATGACTTTGAATTCTGCTGATCTTATTGAATACAACTCAACCCGCGCACCCATTTTCATGTCGTCCGATGAAATGTCCAAAGTTGCCGAGCAGTTGCTCGGGAGTTGCGGTAACGGCCCGCTTTTGCATATAGGTCTTTCTGACCTGCCCCTTATTCAGTATTTTTTGGCCAGCGGTATTCAAGTCATCAGCCTGGGACTGGATCCCGCCCGAACTGACTATTGTGCACACCGGCTAAACGGTCGTTTTCAACAGCTTGAAGGTGAGCAGTTTCCGTTCGCCAATGACCAGTTCAACACTGTTTTGGTCACCGAACTCCCTCAACCGGGCGTTCTGGAGACGCGTTTTATAGAAGAGACTATTCGCGTCTCCAATGCTAACGTGTTTTTGTATCTGGACCATCCGGAACCCTCGCAGGCTTCAGCGTTCCGCAAATACTGTGAAGCTCAGTTTTTTCAAGCCGGGATGCGTAAGCACGCAGCTTACTACAGAGTAAACGACTACCAGGCGCTTCAAGAGGAACAAGGCAAGGTCGCGATCCCGCTGGAGAAAATCCCCACCGAGGCCGCACTTAAGTACCCGTTGACTGCGCTGATCGAAGAACGCGACTTGCACATGGATATGACCCGTGAGCCAGGTAGTCGCTCTGATGCTCATATCATTCGCTACGTTTTAGCCAGCCGCTATATACGTCCGGGCGATCGCGTGCTCGACGCTGCATGTGGACTGGGTTACGGCTCCTACCTTTTACGCAAGTGCTCTGATGCCGCTAGCGTGTTGGGTATTGACGGCAGCGAATACGCTATTGAATACGCCAAGCTAAACTTTGCCGCGCAGTCGACCCACCTGAGTTTCAAAGAAGGGTGGCTTCCAAAAGCACTCGTTGATATCCCTGACAACTCGATCGACCTGGTCACGTCTTTTGAAACCTTGGAGCACGTACAGGATCCGAAAGCCTTGATGGCAGAGTTCCACAGGGTGCTTACGCCCGCTGGGCGCATCGTGTTGTCCGTTCCCAGGGACTGGTCCGATGAGACCGGAGAAGACCCCAACCCCTTTCACTTTCATGTCTACACATGGGAAAAAATCCTCCAGGAAACACAACAGCACTTTTTGGTGGAGGCTGCGTTCGGGCAAACAGCCGATCAATATAAGAAAAACAAACAATGGGCGGTGGGCACACGCCAACTTTTCCAAACCAGCGTCGACACGCTCGCCACAGACGACCCAGAATGCGAGTGGTGCTTGCTGGTCGGAATGAAAGCACCGAGTAAAGGCGCTGATGTGCCTTACACGGAAACAACCTATGACCAGTATCCGGAGAACCCGGAATGGCACGTCACGCGATTCGAAGAATACGACAACCCTTGGTTGGTCAAAGGTATGGTCACGATCGGGCATCGCATCAGTAATGCCCAACTGCTCAGCGCCCTCAGCAAGCAGGTAGCACTGGAGGCCCCAGCGACCACACCAGACCAGGGCGCGGCGCTATGCGTGTCGGGCTATCAGCTGTACGCCAGCGCTGAATGTGGCTGGGTTGATGTTGAGCTCTTTGAAGGGCAGTGCCAGCCTTATCTGAACGAGACCGCTTCAACGCCTCAGCAACTAAGATGGCAAGTCTCCCTTTGCTATCTGCTTGCGCAGCTCTGGCAAAAATACGGTGAGAGCGAAAAAGCTATCTCTTATTACGTAGCCTGCACCGCCTTCAACTGTGCCGATTACAGCCCAACGCTCATCACCAAACAGATTCATGCATTCTTGAATCTCGGGCTGATAGAGTCCGGCCGCTCTCACACTCAGGCCGCTATAGACTACTGGCAACAAGGCTTAATCGCAGCCGAAGCGGCATTGAAACTCGATTGGAAAGCGGCCTACGGATCGCTGGAAAACCCAAGCGACTTTGGCCTGTATGAACTAGGCGCTATCGTTGAGTATGCTACCTCCTGCGCGTATGCCTTGAGGTACGTAGAAAATGCCGAGCAGAAAACTCCACAATGGTGGCACCAACTACAACGCGATCGAATTTCGCAGCTATGCCAGCTCGATAAGATGCGCGTTGAAATTGATCGACTGAATAAGCTCCTGATCAACAAAGACATTTTAATGGGTGAAGTGTCTGAAATGGCGAAGCGCGAAGTAAACGCGTTTTATAGCCACACCGTAGAAAAAGACCAGAAACTCAACCAGTCTGGCCTGGAACTACAGCGATTGAATTTATTGATCGAGGCTAAAAACGACCTTCTAAATGAGATCGGTCAAAAACTCAATCACCTTGATCATGTTATTGTTGAGAAAGACCTGCGCCTGAATGAAGTTGGTCAGGAAATTGCTTCGCTAAGCTCAACAACCAGTCACAAGGAATCCAAGCTTCATGAGTTGGGCGTCGAGATCCATCGCCTGAACCTGCTGTTGACCGAAAAAGACGCTTACCTCAATGAACTGGGCAGTGAGATTGCTCTTTTCAGTGAACAGAGTGAATTAAAAAGTACCCAGTTAGGCGAACTCGGCAATGAGGTGCACCGCCTGCAGCTGATGATTACAGAGAAGGACTCTCGCCTCAATGAACTGGGCAACGAAATTGTCAGCTTCAGTGAACAGTATGAATTAAAGAGCACCCAACTAGGCGAACTCGGCACTGAGGTGCACCGCCTGCAGTTGATGATTACAGAGAAGGACTCTCGCCTCAATGAACTGGGCAACGAAATTGTCAGCTTCAGTGAACAGAGTGAATTAAAAAGTACTCAGCTAGGCGAACTCGGCGCAGAGGTACACCGTCTGCAACTGATGATGACAGAGAAAGATTCGCGTCTCAGCGAGCTTGGCGACGCCCTTTCCCACCTTAACGAACAGTATGAGCAAAAAGACAATCACGTTGGCGAATTGGCGCTTGAGCTAAACCGCTTGAATGAGGTGATTGTCGAAAAAGACTTGCTACTCAATGAGACCGGTCGGGAAATATCCCGGCTCAACGCTCATTGCGAGGATAAGGAACAACAATTGAGCGAACAAGGGCTGGAGGTTGAACAGCTCAACCTCATGCTCTTGGAAAAAGACTCATTGCTTGCCAACACTCACCAGGAAATTTTCGAGGCCAATTTGCAAATCCGCCAGAATGACTCTCAGCTAGATGAGCTGAGCACGGAAGTTAATCGTCTCAACGCGGCGATTAACGAAAAGGATAATGTCATCAACTCACTGAAGGAACAGCTGGAACGATCCGCGGTGCAATTATCGGAAGAACAAAAAAATTGGTCTCATGCGATCGAGCAAGAAAAATCTCGCTTTAACCAATTGCGCCAAACTCGACTGCTGCGCTGGCGGGATGCGATCGCGGCACGCCCCGTATCACTACGAGGTATAGCTAAAATCATCTACCTGAGCGGAAGTCTGGTCATGCCGTCCGCACTGAGAAACCGACTGCGTGTTGCACTGCTCCCAGCGATACAACGGTTGCGTAATCAACAAGCGGGGACCGCCATCAGTACGACTCCTGAGACCGGCTATCTAGTAAAACAGCCGAAGAAACTGGCCACGGCCCGGCCGATTGTGGTGCATGTCATTGCAAACTTTATGACCGGCGGCTCATCACGATTAGTAGTCGATATTTATGAATATCTGGGCGGAAAGTACGACCAGAGGATAGTCACCAGCTACGCCCCTCAACCAGCGGCATATGTTGGAATCCCCGTTGAAGAGGTTCGCTTCCCCGACGATGAAGCACCGTTCGTAAATCTCTTTGAAGACATTCAACCCGACTTTATCCACATGCACTATTGGGGTGACTGTGATGAGCCATGGTATGCGAAGGCGGTAAAGGCGGCCGAGGTAATGGGCATCCCCGTCATTCAAAACATCAACACCCCAGTTGCACCTTACTATTCGGAAGCGATCAAACGCTACGTGTACGTCAGCGATTACGTAAGACGTGTATTCGGGAAAGAGCAATCCAACCACGTCACGGTTTACCCCGGCTCTGACTTCGCCATGTTCCAGTCGCGTAATAGCCGCAAGCCTAAGGAAGACTGTATCGGTATGGTTTACCGCCTTGAGGGCGACAAACTCAACTCCGAATCCATTATGCCTTTCATTCTCGCCACCCAGAAAAAGCCATCGATCAAAGTATTGATCGTGGGTGGAGGCAGCCTGATGGAGCCTTTTATGAAGGCTACCGAAGAGGCCGGTGTTGCGGAAAACTTTGAGTTCACCGGTTACGTGCCTTACGACACCCTGCCTGCCATTTACGACCGCATGAAGATTTTCGTCGCCCCCGTCTGGAAGGAAAGCTTCGGCCAGGTCAGCCCATTCGCGATGAACATGCGTGTGCCGGTGGTGGGCTTCGATATCGGCGCGATCGGAGAAATCGTTGAAGACGATTCTCTGCTCGCACCGCCAGGCAACTCTGATGCGCTGTCCGATATCATTGTGTCGCTGCTTGAAGATGATGCTCGTCGCTTGAAAATCGCTGAACTCCACAGAAAACGAGCCCAGAATAATTTCTCTATTCAAGCAATGATTAAGGGTTATCAAAATATTTACAGCGACATCATGGTTGAAAAGAAAAAATGAAAATCGTCTTTTTTGTACATTGTTTCTTCCCCGACCATTTCTATGGAACGGAAACTTATACCCTGGAGCTGGCGAAAAATTATGCGGCCTGGGGCCATGACGTAACTGTCGTGAGCGCGATTTTTCAGGGCGAGCCCGCAACAGAAAATCTTCTCTCTCATTTTGAGTATGAGGGCATTAAGGTTATCTGCCTGGACAAGAACAAGGTTCCGCACAGTCGTATCAAAGAGACGTACTATCAGCCGGAAATGCGCGAAATTCTTAAGTCGCTGCTGTCTGAGCTGCAACCAGATATCGTACATGTCACGCACTTGATAAATCACACTTCTGTGCTGCTCGAAGCGACAACGGCGCTGGGTATTCCTACTTACGCCACATTCACCGACTTTTTTGGCTTTTGTCTCAACAACAAACTGGAAGCCGCAGATGGCGCGCTCTGCGCGGGCCCGTCTCGGAGCCGATCCAACTGTGTAGCCTGCTACATAAAAGAAGCTGCCCGCGGCAAGGTTGGGGGCTGGATGGGGTATGCCAAATCAGCCACGGCAGCAAAGGTCATTGCAACATCAGCTACGTTCTTGCGCAAAATGCCAGGGCTCAAAAATGGTGAAATTGACGGCACTATTGAAGACATTGCACGCCGCCCCGATACACTGATTTCGCTTTATAACCAGGGCTACAAAGGGGCCGTCGCGCCTACGGCGTTTCTGAAAAAAGCCTACCTGGCCAACGAAGTAAAAGTGCCTATGCACGCACTCTGGTTCGGCATTGATATTGATCGTACGGCCAAGCCTACGCGTTCGTCCGATCATGTCCCGACCATAGGCTTTATCGGTCAGATCGCTCCCCACAAGGGCACGGACCTGTTGGTAGACGCCTTCCAACGGCTGCCGAAAAACTCTGCGCGCTTGAAGATATACGGTCCGGCGGATCAGGACCCTGCCTACATGGCTGACCTCAAAGCGAAAGCAGCGGGTGGCGACATCGAATTCCTAGGCACCTTTGACAAAGGTGGCATGGTCGATATCCTGAAGGATATTGACCTGCTCGTCGTACCGTCAAAATGGTACGAAAACAGCCCGCTGGTATTGCTCAATGCATTGGCAACGCACACCCCTGTGCTCGTTTCCGATGTACAAGGCATGACCGAGTTCCTCGAACCAGGCGTCAACGGGTTAGCGTTTGCCAGAGGAAGTGCCGACGACTTGTATAAGAAGCTGTCCAGCCTGGTGTTGGCGCCGGCCACACTCTATGGCATGTCCACTACCACAAATTATGACCGGACCCCGGAGACGATGGCCAAGGAAACCTTTGCTATGTATGGCGTCTGATAATTGAACCGACGACTGCCATCAACACCGCGCAAGGTTTGATGGCAGGCCGCTGCCAAAATGAAGTACGTTATCACGCAGCATGCTTTTCCTTCCGTCGACCCCGTATTCAAGGCAAGGGCCGTAAATGGCGATTTCCTCTGAGGCCGTATGAGCAGCTTATCCTTGCCCTTCAGCGCCCCACGCATTCTGCTTTGCGTCCATCAATTTTTTCCGACGTTCAGTGCTGGTACGGAAGTGCTCACTCTATCAACCGCTAAAGCGCTGCGTAGCCTTGGCTATGATGTGCGTGTGGTGACGGGTGCCCTGACGCAAGCTCAGATCTATTCCAGCGATAGCTATGAGTTTCAAGGTTTTACCGTCCATCGTATTTGGACGCCCTATCGACAAGGGCAATTCACAGCCGAGACGGTCGTGGAGGAGTATGACAATCAAAATATTGCGCCCGAGTTTGAGGCGATACTTGAGTCATTTGCACCAGACTTGGTACATTTTTTTCATTTTAAAAACCTGACCTTGTCGTGCTTGCAATCCTGTCTTAAGCGCAATATCCCCACTGTATTTACGCCTACCGATTATTGGCTGACGTGTAGGACCTGTCAGCTGCTGAAACCTTGGGGAACTCCGGAGTGCAATGGCCCGGCCAGCCACGCGGGAAATTGCCTGAAGCATCTTCTGATGAATACAAATAAGAGAGTGTTGGTGGACTCGGTAAAAATAGTACCCGCAAAGATGATTGCTTTGCTCTTCCAGATCCTCTCATATCTCCCGTTTTCTGGGCTGGCTCGATATCGAAGAATGTATATCGATCTAAGAAGTCGCAAGTCGGTTATTACTGACTATTTATCAAAAACAGACTTGATCCTGCCGCCGACGCAGTCAATTAAATCCTTACTTGAAGCCAATGAAATTTCCGGAAGAAAAATACAGCCGCTTAAGTACGCGGTCGAACCTCCTGTCATTACGCAGGAACTGATACTCCGGGAGCACTCAAAGTCAGGCAGCTATACCATTGGCTTTATAGGCACGCTAATAACCCATAAAGGTTGCCATGTGTTGCTGGACGCCATCAAGATGATCGACAATAAAAATATCGACATCCGAATCTACGGTGATACCGAACATTATCCAGACTATGTAGCTTCGCTGCGGGCACAGTGCGCAGAAGACGAGCGGGTTCATTTCGTCGGCACCTTCGCTCCCGATTTGATCGGTGACGTCATGGCCGATCTCGACGCTCTTGTCATCCCATCAATTTGGCGAGAAAACGCACCCTTGGTGCTCCTGAATGCCTTAGCAAGCGGCCTTCCTGTGATCGCCAGTGACGTCACCGGCATCACGGAGTACCTCAATAGCGAAGACGCTGTTGAATTGTTCCCGGCAGGCAACTGTCATGCACTCGCTCAGGTATTGAAAAACCACCTCAACGCATTCAAGTCTGGAACCACTGGCCTACATCGAACGCCAAGAGTTGCAGGCTCTACCTTAAAAATATACGCCAAGGCTCTGGACAAAGCGTATATAGGGCTGATTAAAAGGCCTCATGAAAAAACGGAGATTTTATGAAATATGTAATTTTTGGTGGCGGCGGTTTTATTGGTTCCACAATCGCGGATCAACTGCTGAAAGAAGGGCACAGCCTGCGTATTTTTGAGCGACCCCGTGTGGAGCCTTACCGCAAATTTACGGACGACGAATCGGTCGAGTGGATCACCGGCGACTTCCAGAGCAAGCACAATCTTCACAGTGCCATGGAGGGCACCGACGGGATACTTCATCTGGTATCCACCACCCTGCCCAAGTCTTCCAACGAAGATACCATTTACGACATTCAAACCAATGTCGTCAGCACCTTGAATATGCTCGACTCCATGGTTGAGCTTAATATCAAGAAAATTGTGTTTATCTCGTCGGGCGGAACTGTTTACGGTCGTCCACAACAGATGCCGATTCCTGAGACCCACCCCACTGAGCCAGAAGTGTCTTACGGTATCAGTAAGCTGACTATCGAAAAATATTTATACCTCTATAGCCAACTTCACGGCATCGAGCCTATTACCTTGCGGGTTGCCAATCCATATGGAGAGCGCCAGCGTATCGAAACCGCTCAAGGTGCAGTAGCTGCCTTTATCAATCGTGCGGTAGCCAACAACCCCATCGAGATATGGGGTGACGGCAGCGTGACCCGTGATTATATCTATATCAAAGATCTCGCCGACGCTTTCGTCAAAGCACTGCGTTATACCGGTAAACAACAAGTTTTCAATTTGGGTTCCGGCACCGGCACTTCGTTGAATGAGCTTATTAATGTTATTGAGAAAATCGTCAAAAAACCGATTGAGCGCACGTACAAACCCGGTCGCCCCTTCGACGTCCCCGTGAACGTGTTGGACTGCAGTCTAGCCGAACGAGAATTGGGCTGGTCTGCTCAACACAATCTGGCAG
>NZ_WKDB01000069.1:0-32269 GCF_021606215.1 Pseudomonas sp. PA-5-4B
GGTTGTGGGCGATGATCGAACGCAAGTTGCGGGCCAGCGCACTACGCTCAGGCCCGATCTTCTTGTTACCGTTTTGGCAGGTCGATATGTGTCCATGGCACAGTTGGCAGGTAATGCTGCGCGACGATGATCACCGCCACCATCACCACCAGGAATACCACTTGCAGCGGGCTCCAGAAGGCCCAATGCAGACCATTGAGCCACGGATAGTTCAGGCTTTTCTCACCCATGTGGCCGATGCGTTTGCTGTGCAGCAGGTTGATCAGCAGCATCCCGGCATAAGTAATCGCCCCCAGAATCCCCAGCAGCAGCCCGCAAGCCACGAGCATGGCCAATTGCGGGATGCCGTGGCGTAACACCAGCCAATACTGGTTGGGGTTGACGCGCTTAGGGATCAAATACTGGCTCAGCCACAGGTCCGCAACCATAAAGGACGAACTCATCCAGACCCACACCTGCGTGATCCGAAAGAAAACCGCGGCCGGCAAGATCGCCAGTACCACTAAGATGAGTACGACCCCGAAGTCCAGCTCTTCGGTTTGAACGTGAGCGAGGTTCAGGACAGCGGCCAAGGCAAAGATCGCCCAGAGCCGGATAAGCACTTGGACGTAAATCGGTCGTGGGACGAATTTGCGCCAGAAGAACAGGTCGCTTTGGGGCAGGCGTTCGATCAACTGCGGATAACGCCAGGTCAGGGTTTCGCCCAGATGCTGGCAAGCGTTCCATTCGTTTTGGCCAAACGTGCCGATGATGCTCATCTGTTGGGTTGCGGTCATGGGCGTGAGCAACAAGCGCGCGGCCAGGGCGTCGGCGCTGGTGCGCCGGGTGTCCTGGGCTTTGTCCTGGAGGTTGATATAAAAGCTTTCCTGCTCGCAACGCGACACCAAGCCACGCCACATCCACTCAGGTTCCGGGTACACGCCTTTCTGGTCGTCCCAGCCAAAGGCCTGGCACACGCGTTCAAACAGCGGCACGCTCCATTGGGTGTCGTGCAGCAGTTGCAGAATAATGCGCTGCCACTGTTGCTGCTGATCGAACACCCGCAGCCAGGCTTGCTCGTTGTAGTGCGTCAGTTGGGTGATGAACTCGCGCTCGGCCTTTTGCTCCAGCAGTTCCTGCAAGGTGCGGCGGTAGTCCTGCAGCAGCTCGCTGGTGAGGGCTTCGTGCTGCCACGGGGTCATCACCACCTGTTGCCAGGGCGTCAGCCATTCCAGGTGTTGCATCGCCCAACCGGCAATTGCACTGCGCTCGCCGGGGGCTTCAAAGCAGTGGCGCAGCAGGCCGGCCTGGAATGTTTCTTCGCAGCTCTGCTGTTGGGCCTGGGCCCAGCGTTCATCGAGGTTGTGCACGTTCACGCCGGCGAGCAGCGCGTGGGCCGGGTCGGGCTTTGGCGCTTCAAACGCGGCGGGGCTGAGTGGGCTGATGTTCATCAGCTCGGCGAGGTCATACGCGTTTTTCGCCATGGGCGGTTCGAACGACGCAGGACTCAAGGGGCGAACGTCCATCAGTTCAGCCAGATCGTTGAGATTGCCGTGTGCCTGTTCGGCCATCGGCGCCTCGACGGTTTCCACTTCCTCGTTGTCGGCCCGCCAGCGCGCGATGTTCAGCGCCTGTTCATAGGCCTCGCGCAGGCGCTGGAAACCCTCGGCGTCATCGTCCGGGCGGCAGCTTTTCAGCAGTCGCGCGTAGGTGCGCTTGATGGTCCGTTCGTCGGCATCGTCTGCCAGTTGCAACACTGTCCAACAGTCCATGTGGATTTCCTTCAGCGCCAGAACCCGTTATCGAGTTGCTCAAGTTGTCGGGTCAGCTCGCTGCGGGCCTCACGGATGCGGCGTTCGTCCTGGGTGTCGAGCACTTGCTGGAACTGCGCGGCCCAGTGTCCGAGTTGCTCACGCAATTCGCCGAGGTTTTCCTGGTAGAGCCGCTCGAGGCGGGCGGTCAGCACGGTGTTGACCTGCTGGTCGCGCGGGTGAATTTTCAACAATGCCAACGCTTGCAGGCGTTGCTGGATCTCTTGCGGGCTGAGCACGCCGGGGTTGTTCTCGATCACCAGCGAGTGCTGCTCGCCGGTCAGCGGAATGTTCACCTGGGCTTCGAGCAAACCGTTGTTGTCGTAGGTGAAGCGCACGTCCAGCGAGACTTCGCCAGCCTTGCGCTTGGGCACGGGGATTTCCAACTGGCCCAGTTCGATATTGTCTTTCACCAGGCGACTTTCGCCTTGGTAAATTTTCAGCAGCACGCGGGGCTGGTCGTCGTAGAGCGTGACCACGCTTTTGACCCGGCTCACCGGCACGCTGCTGTTGCGTTCGATCAACGGCAGGTAATGCCCGCTCTCGATATGGCCGCCGTACTGGTTCGAGGTTTCGATACCCAGGGTGTAGGGGCAGACGTCGGTCAGCACGATTTCTTCCAGCGCCGCCGAGCGGGCCTTGAGCGCGGCCTGGATCGCCGCGCCGTGGGCGACCACCTGGTCCGGGTCGAGGCTGATGGACGGGAAACGCCCGAACAAACCTGCGGCCAGTTTGCGCACCAGCGGCATGCGCGTGGTGCCGCCGACCAGCAGGATTTCATCGAGGTCGCCGACCCGAATCCGTGCGTCGCGCAGGGCGCGTTCAATCGGTGCGCGCAGGCGTTCCAACAACGGCGTGTAGAGCTTGGCGAGTTCGGCCTGGGTGATGGTTGTGACCCACTGTTGGCCATCTATACGCAGGGCGAACTCGGCGCTGTCGTCCTGACCCAAGGCTTTGCGCACGCGCTCGGCTTCGCGGCGCAGGGCTTGCAATACACTGCTGGTGGGCGGGAAACCCTGGGCATTGCGCTGGCTGTCGACGAAGTGTTCCAGCAACAACGTGTCGAAGTCTTCGCCGCCCAGGAAGTTGTCGCCGGCGCTGGCGCGTACTTCCATCACACCGTCGAACAGCTCGATGATCGACACGTCAAAGGTGCCGCCGCCGAGGTCGAACACCAGGAACGAGGTTTCCTTGTCACGCTGGTGCAAGCCATAAGCCAAGGCGGCGGCGGTGGGTTCGTTGATCAGTTTTTCAACATTGAGCCCCGCCAGTTCACCGGCAATGCGCGTGGCTTTGCGCTGGCCGTCGCTGAAGTAGGCGGGCACGCTGATCACTGCTTCGGTGACGGTTTGGCCGTAGGTGCGCTCGATGTCTTCTTTGAGGCTTTTGAGGACCAGCGCCGACAGCTCTTCGGGGCGGAACGAGCGGTCGCCCAGGCGCACTTCGGTGGCACTGCCCATGTAGCGCTTGAACAGCGACGTGGTCAGGAGTGGGTGAGTATGCAGGCGTTCCTTGGCGGCTTGGCCCACCAGGATACGGCCTTGATCATCCAGGCCGACCACGCTGGGGGTCAGCAACTGGCCAAGCGCATTGGGCACCATTTCGGCCGCATCGCCGCGCCACACGGCGGCCAGGCTATTGGTCGTCCCCAGGTCGATTCCTACGATCATTACGACAAGCTCCCTCTGTGGTCTGTAAGAATCTGTTACTAATTTTACCCTGAAAGGTTGAAGGGAAGGCAAGCCAGCGCCCACCTTTGATTCGCGCTGATTAACGACATGGCAAAAAAAAACCGCTTCCGGTAAGGGAAGCGGTTTTATCTACATCAGCACGATCAGAACAACTTCAGCGCCGGTGCTTCTTCTTTCAACGGCTCGTTCTTCGCGGTCTGCTCGTTCCAGCCGCCGCCGAGGGCCTTGTACAGGTTGACCTCGCTGTTGAGCTGCGCCAGGCGGTCGGTGATCAGCGATTGCTGGGCACTGAACAGTTGGCGCTGGGCGTCGAGGAAGGTCAGGTTGCTGTCGACACCAATGCGGTAGCGACGCTCGGCCAGGCGGTAGTAATCCTGGTTGGCCGCAACGAAGCCGCGCTGAGCATCCAGCTGCTGCTTGTAGGTCTCGCGGGCGGCGAGGCCGTCGGAGACTTCCTGGAAGCCGGTCTGGATCGCCTTCTCGTAGTTGGCCACGTTGATCTCTTTCTGGATCTTCGAGTAGTCCAGGCTTGCGCGCAGGCTACCGGCGTTGAAGATCGGGATGTTGATCTGCGGGGCAAACGACCAGGTGCCCGAACCGCCTTTGAACAGGCCACCCAGGGTAGGGCTGGCGGTACCGGCGCTGGCAGTCAGGCTGATGCTCGGGAAGAACGCAGCACGGGCCGCGCCGATATTGGCGTTGGCGGCCTTGAGGTTGTACTCGGCCTGCACAATGTCGGGACGACGTTGCAGCAGGTCCGAGGGCAACCCGGCAGGCACTTCGCTGAGCAGGTCATCCGACAGCGGCTTGCTGGTGATATTGGCTGGCAGGCCAGTGCCCAGCAACAGGGTCAGGCTGTTTTCGTCCTGTGCCACCTGACGCGTATAGCGCGCCAATTGAACACGGGCGTTTTCCACCGAGGTGCGTGCCTGGCTGAGGTCGAGGGCCGAGGCCACGCCGACTTCGTTGCTGCGCGAGGTCAGCTTGAAGCTCTGCTCAAACGCGCCGAGGGTGTCCTGGGTCAGCTTGAGCAGTTCCTTGTCGGCCTGCCAGGTCAGGTAGGCATTCGCCACACTGGCCACCAGGCTGATCTGGGTGCTGCGCCGCGCTTCTTCAGTGGCGAAGTACTTTTGCAGCGCTTCTTCACTCAGGCTGCGCACGCGGCCGAACAGGTCCAGCTCATACGAACTGATACCCAGACCGGCCGAGTACTGGCTGGAGATGCTCGATTCGCCGGTCTGCGACAACTTGGCCGGGGTGCGCGAGCGGCTGCCGCTGCCGGTGGCCGAAACCGCCGGGAACAGGTCGGCACGCTGGATCTGATACTGCGCCGCATAAGCGTCGATGTTCAGGG
Source organism: Pseudomonas sp. PA-5-4B (assembly GCF_021606215.1). Taxonomy (NCBI): domain Bacteria; kingdom Pseudomonadati; phylum Pseudomonadota; class Gammaproteobacteria; order Pseudomonadales; family Pseudomonadaceae; genus Pseudomonas; species Pseudomonas sp. PA-5-4B. Next base: position 4,836 of record NZ_WKDB01000069.1, read on the forward strand.
CAGCGACACGCAGGTCACGGTTGTTGACCAACGCGGTCTGGATCAGCTGTTGCAGGGCAGGGTCATGGAAAAACTGCTTCCAGCCCTGCTCGGCAGCGGCCTGGCTCGGCGCCTGGGCCGACGAGTACGCCGGCCCCTGCGGGAACTGGGCTGCTACCGGCGCTTCAGGGCGCTGGTAGTCAGGGATCAGCGAGCAGCCACTGAGCACGAATGCGGTGACGGCTAAGGAAAGTAGCGACTTGCTCATTGGCCAGCCTCTTTAGGAGTTTCAGTAGTGTCTTTCTTTTTGCGTTCGCCAGCGGCGGATACAGTTGCGTAGAACAGCGGCACCCAGAAGATCGCCAGCACAGTGGCCGTGATCATACCGCCGATCACGCCGGTACCGATCGCATGCTGGCTGCCTGAGCCTGCGCCCGTGGAGATCGCCAGCGGCAATACGCCGAGCATGAACGCCAACGAGGTCATGATGATCGGGCGCAGACGCATGCGGGACGCTTCGATAGCCGCCTCGACGATGCCTTTGCCTTGCTCATGCAGCTCTTTGGCGAACTCCACGATGAGGATGGCGTTTTTCGCCGCCAGGCCCACCGTCACCAACAGGCCCACCTGGAAGAACACGTCGTTGGACAAGCCGCGCAGGCTGGTGGCGATCAACGCACCGATCACCCCTAAAGGTACCACCAGAATCACCGCGATCGGGATCGACCAGCTTTCGTACAGTGCCGCCAGGCACAGGAACACTACCAGCAGCGACAGTGCGTACAGCGCTGGCGCCTGGGAGCCGGAAAGGCGCTCTTCGTACGACAGGCCTGTCCAGGCATAACCAACACCGGCCGGCAGTTCTTTGGCAATGCGTTCGACTTCGGCCATTGCATCACCGGTACTGTAGCCAGGTGCCGGGGTACCGAGGATTTCCATCGCCGCTACACCGTTGTAGCGCGAAAGCTTGGGCGAACCGTAGATCCACTTGCCCGACGAGATGGCCGACAGCGGCACCATTTTCCCGTCGTTGCTGCGCACGTACCATTTGTCCAGGTCTTCCGGCGACATGCGGCTGGCGGCGTCACCTTGTACATACACCTTTTTCACGCGACCACGGTCGATGAAGTCGTTGATGTAGCTGCCACCCAAGGCAATGGCCAGTGTCTGCTGGATATCCGCTAGGCTGATGCCCTGGGCACTGGCCTTCTCGTCGTCAACGGTCAGCTCGTACTGCGGCTCGTCGTTCACGCCGTTAGGACGTACGCCGGCCAGCACCTTGCTTTGTGCCGCCGCACCCAGGAACTGGTTACGTGCAGCCATCAGCTTGTCGTGGCCGACGCCACCCTGGTCTTGCAGGAACACGTCGAAACCAGTGGCGTTACCCAGCTCCAGTACCGAAGGCGGCACGATGGCGAAGACCATGGCGTCCTTGAAGGCCCCGAAGAAGTAACCCTGGGCACGCTTGGCCACTTCGAACACCGATTGGGTAGAGTCACGCTCATCCCACGGCTTGAGCATCACGAATGCAAGCCCCGAGCTCTGGCCACGACCGGCGAAGTTAAAGCCGTTCACGGTAAACACCGACTTCACCGCCTTGCCTTCGCCTGGCTCACCTTCCTTGTCGTTCAGCAGGAAGGCGCGCATGTCGTCGACGACTTTTTGCGTGCGCTCAGCCGAAGCACCGACCGGAGTCTGCACCTGGGCGAAGATCACACCCTGGTCTTCCTCAGGCAGGAACGCGCTTGGAATACGGGTGAACATCCAGATCATGCCGGCCAGGATCAGCGCATACACCAGGAATGCCGGAATCTTGTGCTTGATCATGCCGCCCACGCCGCGCTCGTACTTGAGTACGCCACGGTCGAAGGTGCGGTTGAACCAGCCAAAGAAGCCGCGCTTGGGCTGGCCGTGTTTTTCCGGATCAATCGGCTTGAGCATGGTGGCGCACAAAGCCGGGGTGAAGATCAGGGCAACCATTACCGACAAGGCCATCGCCGAAACGATGGTGATGGAGAACTGCCGGTAGATCACACCAGTGGAACCACCGAAAAACGCCATCGGCAGCAGTACCGCCGACAGTACCAGGGCAATACCCACCAGGGCGCCCTGGATCTGGCCCATGGACTTGATCGTCGCTTCCTTGGGCGACAGGTGCTCCTCGGCCATCACCCGTTCGACGTTTTCCACCACGACGATGGCATCGTCCACCAGCAAGCCGATGGCCAGGATCATGCCGAACATGGTCAGGGTGTTGATGGTGAAACCGCACGCCGCCAGGATCCCGAAGGTACCCAGCAATACCACCGGTACGGTCATGGTGGTGATGATGGTGGCACGGAAGTTCTGCAGGAACAGGAACATCACCAGGAACACCAGCACGATCGCTTCGACCAGGGTGTGAACCACACCGGAGATCGATTCGGTCACTACCGGGGTGGTGTCATATGGCACCACCGCCTTCATGCCAGGCGGGAAGAACGGCTCCAGGGACTTCACTGTTTCGCGGATGGCCTTGCCGGTGTCCAGTGCGTTGGCACCGGCCGCCAGCTTGATCGCCATACCCGAAGCCGGCTTGCCGTTGAACTGCGCACTGATGCTGTAGTTCTGGCCGCCCAGTTCGATGCGTGCGAGGTCACCCAGGCGAACCTGCGAGCCGTCGGTGTTCACCTTCATCAGGATCTTGGCGAATTCCTCGGTGCTTTGCAGGCGCGTCTTGCCGATGATCGTGGCGTTCAGCTGGGTGCCGGGCAGGGCAGGCAGGCCGCCCAATTGGCCGGTGGCCACCTGCACGTTCTGGGCCTTGATGGCATTGCTGACGTCCACTGGCGTGAGCTGGTAGTTGTTCAGCTTGGCCGGGTCGAGCCAGATACGCATGGCGTACTGCGAACCGAACACCTGGAAGTCACCCACCCCCGCGGTACGGGAGATCGGGTCCTGGATGTTGGACACGATGTAGTTGGAGAGGTCGTCCTTGGTCATGCTGCCGTCTTCCGACACCAGACCGATCACCATCAGGAAGTTCTTCACCGACTTGGTCACGCGGATACCCTGTTGCTGCACTTCTTGCGGCAGCAGTGGGGTCGCCAGGTTCAGCTTGTTCTGTACCTGGACCTGGGCGATATCCGGGTTGGTACCCTGGTTGAACGTCACGGTGATGGTCATGCTGCCGTCGGAGTTACTGTCCGAGGAGACATAACGCAGGTTGTCGATACCGTTGAGCTGTTGTTCGATCACCTGCACCACGGTGTCCTGCACGGTTTGTGCGGACGCGCCTGGGTAGGTCACCTGGATGTCGATGGCGGTCGGCGCAATGGCCGGGTATTGGTTGATGGGCAACTTCAGGATCGAGAGTGCCCCGACCAGCATGATCACCAGGGCAATTACCCAGGCGAAAATGGGACGGTCGATAAAAAATTTCGACATGGATTACTCCCCTTTACCAGCATCGGCAGCAGGCGCTGCGGCAGTGCCGGCGGGTTTGGCGTTGTCAGCGTCTTTAACCTTGACTTCGATGCCCGGCTTGATGAACTGCAGGCCTTCGGTGATCACGCGGTCACCGGCATCCAGGCCCTTTTCCACCAGCCAGTAGGCGCCGGCAGTGCGGTTGGCAACCAGTTGACGCTGCTCGACCTTGTTGTCCTTGTTCACGATCAGCGCAGTCGGGATGCCCTTGAGGTCACGGGTCACGCCTTGCTGAGGTGCCAGGATGGCCTTGCTGTTCACACCGGCTTGCAGCTGGGCGTGGACGAACATGCCCGGCAGCAGGGTGTGGTCAGGGTTGGGGAACACCGCGCGCAGGGTCACGGAGCCAGTAGTCTGGTCCACCGACACTTCGGAGAACTCCAGCTTGCCGTCCTGGGCGTAGGCGGTGCCGTCTTCCAGGGTCAGCTTGACCTTGGCAGCGTTGTCGCCGGCTTTTTCCAGCTGGCCGCTTTCGAGGTCGCGGCGCAGTTTCAGCATTTCTGCCGAAGACTGGGTGACGTCGACGTAGATCGGGTCCAGTTGCTGGATCACGGCCATGGCATCGGCCTGGCCATTGCTGACCAGCGCGCCTTCGGTGACCGAAGAACGACCGATACGCCCGGAGATCGGCGCGAACACTTTGGTGTAGCGCACGTTGATCTGGGCGGTTTGCACGTCGGCTTCAGCCGTCATGCGGTTGGCCACGGCGGTGTCGTATTCCTGACGGCTGACGGCTTGCTCATCGACAAGTTGCTTGTAGCGGTCGGTGATGGACTTGGTCTGGGTCAGTTTCGCTTGAGCGCTTTTGAGGGTGGCGTCATACACCGACGGGTCGATCTGGTAGAGCTGTTGCCCTTCCTTCACGTCGCCGCCTTCCTTGAACAGGCGCTTGAGAATGATGCCGTTCACCTGGGGACGAACTTCCGCGATGCGGTAGGCAGTGGTGCGGCCTGGCAGCTCGGATGTCAGGGTAAAGGCTTGCGGTTGAATAGTGACCACGCCGACCTGAGGGGTTTGAGCGGGCGGAGCCGCTTCTTCCTTTTTACATCCGCTGAGCAGCGATGCCAGGGCGACGGCAGTGACCAGAGCGGTAACAGCTGGCTTAAGTTGCATGAAGATCCTCGGGTCAGGCGCGCAAAATGCGCACAAGAAGTGTGGAAGGGTAAAAAACAAGCCGTGAGTGGATAAGTAGCTTGCTACGCAATATACTTACGTTCACGGTTGTTTGTAAACTCTTGACAGGCTTCGCGGATTGTTGACAAAGCAAGCGCCAAAGCCTCGATTTTAGTACGTTCGGCGTCCAAGACGACGTCGTCCCACAATTATTCAGATGTTGCTCAAGCACCATCCAAAGTGTCCTGATTGAGGTTTTACTGCCATGGTTCGTCGCACCAAAGAGGAAGCTCAGGAAACGCGCAGCCAGATTCTCGACGCCGCCGAGCAAGCCTTTTATCAACGCGGTGTGGCGCGCACCACGCTGGCGGACATCGCCGCGTTGGCCGGGGTGACGCGCGGGGCTATCTATTGGCATTTCAGTAACAAGTCCGATTTGCTCCAGGCACTGCTCGACACGCTGCACGAACCCCTGGACGAACTGGCCCGGGCCAGTGAAAGCGAGGATGAAGTCGACCCGCTGGGCTGTATGCGCAAGCTGTTGATCCATCTTTATCATCAAGTGGCCCTGGACCCGAAAACCCGGCGCATCAACGAAATCCTGTTTCATAAGTGCGAGTTCACCGATGAAATGTGCGACATGCGGCGCCAACGCCAGACCCATAGCCTGGAGTGCAACCTGCGTATCAGCCTGACACTGCGCAACGCGGTCCATCGCGGGCAACTTCCGGAAAACCTCGACACCACGCGTGGCGCGGTGTGCATTCATGCCTATATTCACGGCCTGATTGGCCAATGGCTACTAGTGCCCGACAGCTTCCAACTGCATCAGGACGCCGAACGCTGGGTTGACGCAGGGCTGGACATGCTGCGCTTGAGCCCTAGCCTACGCAATTAAGACAAAATGCGTAATTGCATCCAGTTGTGTCAACAGTAAAGTCCAGAGACAGTCAATCGTCCCTTCGCAGGATTTGCGGGGTGACTTTATATACGGGCTGGCGGGCGGTTGATAGGTAGCCGCCTAAGTATTTTGTAGCGATTTTGTTGCAAGGCTGTGAAGGAGTGTTTCCCAGCTACTGTGCGATCGTTCCCACGCTCCGCGTGGGAATGCATCCTGTGACGCTTCGCGTCACGCTTTAGGGGCAGACGCAGAGCGTCCAGGGCGGCATTCCCACGCAGAGCGTGGGAACGATCAATCAGCCGAAAAAAAGCCCCGGTTCTTGCGAGCCGGGGCTTTTTCGTTTCAGCGAATTACATTACAGCGCCAGCGTGGGGTAGTCGATGTAACCCACTGGGCCTTTGCCGTAGAAGGTTTCCGGGTGCGGTTCGTTCAACGGCGCATCGGCCTTCAGGCGTGCCGGCAGGTCCGGGTTGGCAATGAATGGCACGCCGAAGGCTACTGCATCGGCCTTGCCGGCCGCCAGCCAGGCGTTGGCGCTGTCTTTGGTGAAGCGTTCGTTGGCGATGTACGGGCCACCGAAGGCTTTTTTCAGTTGTGGACCGAGGCTGTCGCCGGCTTCTTTTTCACGGGAGCAGATGAAGGCGATGCCACGCTTGCCCAGCTCGCTGGCGACGTAGGTGAAGGTTTCCGCCAAATTGTCGTCGCCCATGTCGTGGGAGTCGGCGCGTGGTGCCAAATGCACACCCACACGGCCGGCGCCCCAGACTTCAATGGCGGCGTCGGTCACTTCCAGCAGCAGGCGAGCACGGTTTTCCAGGGAGCCACCGTAGTTGTCGGTGCGCTGGTTGGTGCTGCTTTGCAGGAACTGGTCGAGCAGGTAGCCGTTGGCGCCATGGATTTCCACGCCGTCAAAGCCTGCGGCCTTGGCGTTTTCAGCGCCGATGCGGTAAGCGTCAACGATGTCGGCGATTTCAGCGGTTTCCAGGGCGCGTGGCGTCGGGTAGTCGGCCAGCGGGCGAACCAGGCTGACGTGGCCTTTAGGCTGGATGGCGCTTGGTGCCACCGGGGTTTCGCCGTTGAGGTACGACTCATGGGAGATACGGCCCACGTGCCACAATTGCAGGAAAATCTTGCCGCCCGCGCCGTGTATAGCCTTGGTTACATTGGCCCAGCCGCGAACCTGGTCGTTGGACCAGATACCCGGTGTGTCCGGGTAGCCAACGCCCAGCGGCGTCACGGAGGTGGCTTCGCTTAAGATCAGCCCGGCGGAAGCGCGTTGCACGTAGTACTCGGCCATCAGCGCGTTGGGTACGCGGCCTTCATCGGCGCGGCAGCGGGTCAGCGGCGCCATGATGATGCGGTTGGACAATTGCAGGTCGCCCAGTTTGATCGGATCGAAAATAGTCGTCATGGGAAAACACCCTTCTCTTTAAGTGGATTGATCAGTTGGTCGCAGGGGCCAGGTCGGCATCGCCGCTCTGACGAAAAGTAATCAGGGTCACCAGCAGGGCCAGAATCGCCAGGGCCGCCGCGGCCAAAGGCACGCTGGTCAGGCCGAAACCGTGGGCAATCACGCTGCCGCCGACCCAGGCGCCGAGCGCGTTGCCGATGTTGAAGGCGCCGATATTCAAGGTGGACACCAGGTTTGGAGCGGCCTTGCCGAAGGTCACCACGTTGATTTGCAGCGCCGGTACGGCGGCGAACGAAGCGGTGGCCCACAGGAACAGGGTGATTTCCGTCGGGATCACCGCGACGCTGGTCCAGGTCAGCACCGTGGAGACCACTGCCATGCTGATGAACACGCCGATCAGGGTGGCGGCCAGGCGTTTGTCCGCCAGCTTGCCGCCAATGATGTTGCCGACGGTAAGCCCCAGGCCGATCAGCAGCAGGGTCCAGGTCACGCCTTTGGGCGACACGCCGGTGACATCGCCGAGCAGCGGTGCGACGTAAGTAAAGAGGGTGAACATGGACGCGGCGAACAACGCAGTCATGGTCAGCGACAGCCAGATGCCGGCGCCCTTGAGCGCGGCCAGTTCGGCGCGCATGTCGAGTTTTTCTTCGTCACGCTTGGCCGGCAGGAAGCGGATCAGACCGATCAAGGCGACTACGCCAATCACCGTCACCGCCCAAAAGGTCGAGCGCCAGCCGGCTTCCTGTCCCAGTGCGGTACCCAGCGGCACGCCGAGCACGTTGGCCAGGGTCAAACCGGTGAACATCAAGGCAACGGCCGAAGCCCGTTTGTTGGCCGGCACCAGGTTGGCCGCTACCACCGAACCGATCCCGAAGAACGCACCGTGGCACAGCGCGGTGACCACACGGGCAAACATCAGCACGTTGTAGTCACTGGCCAGGGCGCAGAGCAGGTTGCCGACAATAAAGATGCCCATCAACGCTACCAGGGCGGCCTTGCGTGGCAGCTTGGCGGTGGCCAGTGCCATGAACGGCGCGCCGATGGCCACGCCCAGGGCGTAGCCGGTGACCAGCCAGCCGGCGCCGGGGATCGACACGCCCAGGTCCGCCGCCACATCGGGCAGCAAGCCCATGATGACGAACTCGGTGGTGCCGATGGCGAAGGCGCTGAGGGCCAGTATGAGTAGCGAGAGGGGCATTGGCGTTTCCTTGTTACAGCGCTGCGTTTTCGTCAGCACTGAGTTCGGTGATGAGCGCCGCGAGGAAGGCCTGGATGGTTGCCTCGTTGCGTTTGAAAAAATGCCACTGCCCGGCCTTCTGGCTGCTGATCAACCCGGCGCGTTGCAAGGTGGCCAAATGGGCCGACACGGTCGACTGCGACAAGCCGCAGCGCTGGTCGATCTGCCCGGCACAGATCCCGTATTCGTGGTTGTGCACTTGCTCGGGAAACTGCACCTTCGGGTCTTTCAGCCAGGTGAGGATGTCTCGTCGTACTGGGTGTGCCAGGGCTTTTATTATTTCGTCGAGGTCAATGGACATGGCGGTTGCTCGGTTTCGTACAGCGTTATATCGCGATGAGGCGAACTTTAAATCGGTCTATCCCGATATACCAATATGATTTTGATCTGAGATCAGGCTATTTCGGTATATCGGGTTATAACGATACGTAATCGGCAGTGGTAGACTGCGCGGCATGAATTATCTCGCACATCTGCACCTGGGCGGCCAACTTCCTGCTCAATTGCTCGGCAGCCTGTATGGCGACTTTGTAAAAGGCCGCCTGCAAGGCCAGTTCAGCCCGCAAATCGAGTCGGCGATTCAGTTGCATCGCTCGATCGACCGCTTTACCGACAGCCACCCGCTGGTGGATGAGGCGTTGTCACGCTTCAGCCTGACCCGCAAGCGCTACGCCGGGATTGTCCTCGATGTGTTTTTCGACCACTGCCTGGCGCGGGATTGGGCGCTGTACGCCGAGCAGCCTCTGGAGCACTTCACGTCGCAGGTGTACCGCGTACTCGCCGCCGAGCCCCAGTTGCCGGGGCGGCTGGCGCAGATTGCACCGTATATGGCAGCGGATGATTGGCTGGGCTCATACCGTGAGTTCGCGGTGATGGAGCAGGTGTTGCGGGGGATTTCGCGGCGGCTGACCCAGCCTCAGGAGCTGGGCCATGCGATGCAGGAGTTGCGGGTTTTGTATGAGCCGTTGAGTGAAGATTTTCGGTTGTTTTATCCAGAGCTACAGAAGTTTGCACAGCTCCAACTGACTACTGAGCTCTAACTGAGATCTAAATGTGGGAGCTGGCTTGCCTGCGATAGCAGTCTGTCAGTTGAAAGAGATGTGGCTGACCCACCGCTATCGCAGGCAAGCCAGCTCCCACATTTGAACCGGTGTTCAGTTCATCTCAGGCCGCAAATGCAGGTCGAGCCGCCACCTGCTCAACTTCCGGCAACGGCCCAAACAACGCTTTCTGCACCACCTGCTGCGCCTGATACGCCAGCGCCGCACGTTCCTGCCCGGCACAGGCAATCGGCTGGAGCACATGAATCTCCACATCACCCTGGTCATTACTGAACAGACGCATCAAGTGCGAGAGCAAATCGTCATCGCCAATAAAAGGTGCCAACGCATCCACCTGCCCATCACGCAAATAACGAATCGCTACCGGTTGCAGCGACACATCCGCATCAATCGCACTGGCCAGCAAACGCCCGTGGAACGTACGCAGGCTGCGCCCATCAGTGGTGGTGCCTTCGGGGAACATCAGCAGCGGATGCTGTTGCTCCAGATGGCGAGTCATCTGCTTGCGGATCAACTGGCTGTCGCCTGAGCCGCGGCGAATAAACAAGCTGCCGGCCTTGGCCGCCAACCAGCCGGCCACCGGCCAGGTGCGCACTTCGGCCTTGGACAAAAACGACATCGGCGCCACCGCGCCGAGCAGCGGAATGTCGGTCCAGGACACGTGATTGCTTACCCACAGCATCGGCTGCGTCGGCAGCTCACCGTGTACCGTCACGCGAAAGGGCAGGGCGTTAGTCAGCCGTGCCATAAAAAACCGCGACCAACGCTGGCGCCGCACCATCGAGTTGGCAATGCCCATGCGTTCGAATACACCAAACACACTGGCCATGCTCAACCCCAGCGCCACCACCAGCAGCACCCGGGCAATGCGCCCGTACACGCGCAGGCGGCTCATCACATGGCCGCCTTGAAGTGGCGGGCGTAGCGCGGGCACAACTCATCGCGCTTGAGCAGGATGAACACGTCGGCCACCTGGAAGTCTTCATCCCAGCACGGCTCGCCGCAGATCTTCGCACCCAGGCGCATATAGGCTTTGAGCAGCGGCGGCATTTCCGCGATGACGTTGGACGGCAGGTCCAGCGCCGGCAGTGGTTTTTTCGGTTCGGCGCGCAGGTGCTCGTTGCACAGGTAGCGTTCGCGCAAGCGCTGCATGATCGCGTGAGCCTGGATGCCGCCGTCGTGCATCGGGATGCTCGCGCAACCCATCAGGTAGCTGTAACCGCCCTGGTTGAGGACTTCGGCCAACTCGCCCCACAACACCGCGATGGTGCCGCCGTTGCGATAGGCCGGGTCGACGCAGGTGCGGCCGATCTCCAGGATCGGGCCTTGCAAGTGCAGCAAGCCGTGCAGGCTGAATTCTTCTTCGCTGTAGAACCGGCCCAAGGTGCTGGCGGCCTGGTGGTCGAGCAAACGGGTGGTGGCCACCAGTCGACCGCTGTTCAAATCCCGCACGCCTATATGGCTGCAGTGAACATCATAGTCATCCATGTCCAGACCCTGTTCCGCGCCTTTCAGCTTGGCGTTGAACTCGCCGCTGAACACGTTGAAACGCAGGGCCTGGGCTTCCTGCAAAGCCTTGGCGCCAACCAGGCGTTCGGCTTGCAGACGGCGTTCATTGCCGGTGTCGCTGATGCGGGCGATCTGAGTCATGGCGAATCTCCGAGTGCCGGCCACTTACCGGCCGGTCGACTTGTTTGTCCAAACTCAGGCTATGTAGGCTCGGTGTCAGCTCCATGAAGTTATGGTGACGCTTGGATGACAGGCCTTCCTGTCGCAAATCTGTCATGCGCCTGGGCTAGGCTCGCGGGCTTGAAAGCCCCCTTGAGTTTGCGTCCATGGTCCGAGGCCTGTTGTGCGTTGCCCTGCTGTTAGTCACCGCTGCCGCCCACGCCGACACCTGGCCGGACAAGGAATGGGCCAAGGGCGCGCCGCTCGAAGGCCCGGCGGTCGATGCACTGAATGCCTATGCTTTTCCACCCCGTGACGACGCCACTCGTAAAGGCATCCGCACCGACGCGCTGCTGGTGATCCGCGATGGCGTGATCATCTATGAACGCTACGGCGCGCCTAACACCGCCAGCACGCCGCACCTGACCTGGTCAGTGAGCAAAAGCCTGATGGCCACTGTGCTCGGCGTGGCCTACGGCGAAAATCGCTTCAAACTGAATGACCCGGCCGCGCGTTTTTACCCGCCGATGAAACAGCACCCCAAAGTCACCATGGCCGACCTGCTGCACTGGGCCTCGGGCCTGGACTGGCAGGAAGACTACGAATACGCCCCACTCAATTCCTCGGTGGTGGCGATGCTCTACACCCGTGGCCGCAGCGATATGGCCGAGTTTGCCGCAGGCACCGAGGCCGCCGCCGCACCGGGCCAGGCCTTTCGTTATTCCAGCGGCGACAGCAATATTTTGTCCGCCGCCCTCAAAGGCATGCTCGGCCACAAGGCCTATATGAGTTACCCGTGGGACGCGCTGTTCAAGCCGCTGGGCATTCATAACGCCACCTGGGAAACCGACGCCGACGAAACCTTCGTCGCCTCGTCCTATGCCTACCTCACCGCTCGCGATTTGGCGCGGGTCGGCCTACTGATGGCGCGCGACGGTCGTTGGGGAGAGCAGCAGTTGCTGCCTAAAGAGTGGGTCGCCTTCAACCGCCAGCCATTCGATAAATACAAGGCCGGCCAGGACGACGCCGTCCCCGGCGGGCAATGGTGGCTCAACCTCGACGTACAAGGTGCCCCAAGACCCTGGCCCGATGCGCCTGCCGACACCTTCGCCGCCCTCGGCCATTGGGGCCAGGCGCTCTATGTGCTGCCCGACGAACACCTGGTGATCGTGCGCTACGGCGATGACCGTGACGGCACTTACCGTCACAACGAACTGCTCAAGCGCGTACTGGCGGCGGTGCAACCATGATCCGTCGTCATCCGTTTATCAGCGTGTTTTTGCTGCTGTTGCTCGCCCTGTCGGGCTGGGTGTGGCACGAACGCGTCAACCTGCAAGCCTTCCCCGACATCATCGCGGCGTACACGGCCAAGGAATATTGCTCGTGCCGGTATGTGGAGAACAACCCGGCGGATTATTGCCTGGGGTATGTGAAGCAGTATGTGCCGACCAGTGCGTTCACTGATTCGCCGGAACGCAGTGAAGTGACGGCGAGTGGTTTAGGACGCACGCACACGGCGCGCTGGTTGGGTGATCGCCAGGGCTGCCGCCTCAACCCCTGACGCACCAAAGATTCTCTGTGGGAGCTGGCTTGCCTGCGATGACGGCGGCACAGGCAACAGTGATGTTGACTGACCGGCCGCTATCGCAGGCAAGCCAGCTCCCACATGGATTTGTGCTGATCTTGGGAAATGAGGCAGTCCAGACAGGCGCCCGATGCACTGCACCGGGCGCGAACGACTTACTGCGGGGTTGGGCTGCCAGGCTGCAAGGCCAGCAGCAGGTCATCGATGATGGCTTTACCCATTTCACCCAGGTAATGCGAGGCGAACGCGAACTTCTCTGCCTTGGGGTCCATGGCAGCTTCAAGGGAGAGCATTTTTGCGTAATAGAGCACATGGGATGCGTGTTCGAGGGCTTCTACGAGCGGAACCCCGGCGTTGACGCGGAAGAGTTTCAGGTGGCTTTTGTTTTCTCCGCAGTCTGCGAAGGTGGCGGCGCCGATGGTTTCGGCTGAAGGTATTTCGTACGGCATAAGCTTGCTCCTTTGGTACAACCAAAAAGAGCTGCCAGTCACGATTCCAAGCATGAGGGTGGCAGCTGTACGCAGGTTGGAATCCGAGAAGAAGCGACTCGGCAGGCACAAGGCCTCCCACGCACAGCCGCCATAAAGCACAAACAGCGGGCACAAAAAAGCGCCGACTGATTGTATGACGACGCTGTAGCGTCTTCTTTCTCGGGATTCCACGCCCGGTCACTGATGAGCAGCGACGGAAGCGAGGTTAACCTTATGCACGCGCCGTCGCAACCGGTGGCAAATGGCTGTGCGCTTTCTGTGGCGAGGGAGCTTGCTCCCGTTTGACTGCGCAGCAGTCACCGGCTTATGGGGGCGCTTCGCACCCCAGCGCAAGCAAGCTTGCTCGCCACAGGGTTATGCGCAGTCGCAACCGGTAGCAAATGGCGGTGCGCTTTATGTGGCGAGGGAGCTTGCTCCCGTTTGACTGCGCAGCAGTCACCGGCTTTTTGGGGGGCGCTTCGCACCCCAGCGCAAGCAAGCTTGCTCGCCACAGGGTTATGCGCCGTCGCAACCGGTGGCAAATGGCGGTGCGCTTTGTGTGGCGAGGGAGCTTGCTCCCGTTTGACTGCGCAGCAGTCACCGGCTTTTTGGGCGCGCTTCGCACCCCAGCGCAAGCAAGCTTGCTCGCCACAGGGTTATTAGGTGTCGGCCTCAGGTTCCACCCAGTGGAACCACCTTTGATTGTCCTCGTGCTCACATCGCGCTTAGCTGTCGATGTGCCGCCAACAAGAACGGGACCACCCGCCTGTGAGGAGAATCACCATGCGCCCACACCAGCACATTCTGGATTGGCTCAGCGATGTCGCCAGCGACTTGCACGCTGTGCGCCACGATATCCATGCCCATCCCGAACTCGGCTTTGAAGAAAACCGCACCAGCGCGCTCGTTGCGCAGTCCTTGAAAGAATGGGGCTACGAGGTGCACACCGGCATCGGCAAAACCGGTGTGGTCGGCGTGCTGCGCAATGGCAGCAGCTCGCGCACGCTGGGCATTCGCGCCGACATGGACGCCTTGCCCATCATCGAGAACACCGGCGCGGCCTACACCAGCCAGCACGCTGGTTGCATGCACGCCTGCGGGCATGACGGCCACACCACCATGCTGCTCGGCGCCGCGCGTTACTTGGCGGCGACGCGGCAATTTGACGGCACCTTGAACCTGATTTTCCAACCCGCCGAAGAAGGCCAGGGCGGCGCCGAGGCGATGCTGGCCGATGGTTTGCTCGAGCGCTTCCCGTGCGATGGCCTGTTCGGCATGCACAATATGCCGGGCTTGCCGGCGGGGCATCTGGGCCTGCGGGTCGGGCCGATGATGGCCTCGCAGGACTTGCTCACGGTGACGCTGGAAGGCGTCGGTGGCCACGGTTCCATGCCGCATCTGACGGTGGATCCGCTGGTGGCGGCGGCGAGTATGGTCATGGCGTTGCAAACGGTGGTGGCGCGCAATATCGACACCCAGGAAGCCGCCGTGGTCACGGTCGGTGCGCTGCAAGCGGGGCAGGCCGCCAACGTGATTCCTCAGCAAGCGCTGTTGCGCCTGAGCCTGCGCGCACTGAACCCCAAGGTCAGGGAACAGATGCTCGAGCGCGTCAACGCCATCATCCAGACCCAAGCCGCGAGCTTCGGCTGCACGGTGCAGGTCGAACACCGCCCGGCCTACCCGGTGCTGGTCAACCACGCCGAAGAAACCGAGTTCGCTCGCCAGGTCGGCATTGCCTTGCTCGGCGCCGACGCGGTGGACGGCAACACCCGCACGCTGATGGGCAGTGAAGACTTCGCCTGGATGCTGCAACGCTGCCCCGGCAGTTACCTGTTTATCGGCAACGGCGTGTCGCGGCCGATGGTGCATAACCCTGCCTATGACTTCAACGACGACATCCTGCTGACCGGCGCCGCCTACTGGGGCGCGCTGGCCGAGAGCTGGCTCAAGCCTGCCTGACGACCTCTTTTTTTCTGCCGCTGGACCCTTGCTCTTATCGGTTGAATGGAGTGTTCCTCATGCAGACTTCAAACACAGGCGTATCGCGCACCCGCCAGGTGGTGGCGGCTGTGATCGGCAATGCGCTGGAATGGTATGACTTTATCGTTTACGGCTTTCTGGCCAGCATCATTGCCCGGCAATTCTTTCCGTCGCAGGATGAATACGCCTCGCTGCTGATGGCCTTGGCCACCTTCGGCGTGGGCTTTTTCATGCGCCCGGTGGGCGGCATCCTGCTCGGCATTTATGCCGACCGCAAAGGCCGCAAAGCCGCGATGCAGTTGATTATCCGGCTGATGACCGTGTCTATCGCGCTGATCGCCTTCGCGCCCAATTACGCCGCCATCGGCATGGGCGCGCCGCTGCTGATTGTGGTGGCGCGCATGCTCCAGGGCTTTGCCACCGGCGGTGAGTACGCGAGTGCCACGGCGTTTCTGGTGGAAAGTGCGCCGGCCCATCGCAAGGGGTTATATGGCTCCTGGCAGTTGGTGGGGCAATGCCTGGCGGTATTTGGTGGGGCGGCGATGGTGGCGTTGGTCACGCACTTCTTTTCGCCGCAAACCCTCGACCTGTGGGGCTGGCGCGTGCCGTTTGTGCTGGGCTTGCTGATCGGCCCGGTGGGCTTGTGGATTCGCCGGCACCTGGAAGACCCGGAAGAGTTTATCCAGGCACGCAAACAGGCCACCGGCCCGGCGCCGAGCCTGATGGACGTACTGCGCGAGCATCGGCGCAGCATCCTTGTCTCCATGGGCTTGGCCTGTGGGGCGACGGTGTCGTTCTACGTGGTGCTGGTGAATATGCCGACCTTCGCGCACAAGAGCCTCGGTTTGCCGCTGGACCAGGTGCTAATGGTGCAGATGTTCGCAGTGGCGCTGATGACCGTGGTGATTCCGCTGTCCGGCATGCTCTCGGACCGGCTGGGGCGGCGGCCGGTGTTGATGGCTTTCACCCTGGCATTCTTTGTGATGGTTTACCCGTTGTATGTGTGGGTGGCCGCGGCACCGTCCATCGAGCGCTTGCTGGTGATGCAAGTGCTGCTGTGCACGGTCATCGGCGGCTTTTTCGGCCCGGCACCGACGGCCCTGGCCGAGCAGTTTCCGATTGAGGTGAGGTCAACGGGTGTGTCGGTGGCTTATAACGTCGCGGTCATGGTGTTCGGCGGTTTCGCACCGTTGATCGTGACCTGGCTGACCAAAGTACTGGGTACGCCAGTGGCGCCGTCGTTTTATGTACTGTTCGCTTGCGTGCTGACGTTGATGGGCACTTACTGCATGCACGAAGCCCCACGGGCGAAAAAACCGCTGCCCTTTTCCAATGAGGTGAAGCCTTGAGCCGTGTTGATTGGGATGCCACGCAGCTGTCGCAAGCGATCCATGCGCGGCAGGTGTCGTGTGAAGACGTGATGGGCGATTACCTGGCGCAGATCCAGCGTTTTAACCCGAGTGTGAATGCGCTGGTGTCGTTACGTGATGCCGATGAAGTGCTGGCCGAAGCGCGTGCCTGTGATCGTGAGTTGGACCAGGGCCAATCGCGAGGCTGGATGCACGGCATGCCCCAGGCGATCAAGGATTTGGCGGCCACCAAGGGCTTGCGCACCACCTTGGGCTCGCCGCTGTTCGCCGAGCATGTGCCCGCCGAAGATGCGATCAGCGTGTCGCGCGTACGGGCCAGCGGCGCGATCATCATCGGCAAGACCAACGTGCCGGAATTCGGCCTCGGCTCGCAGACCTACAACACGCTGTTCGGCACCACCGGCAATGCCTATGACCCACGTTTGGTGGCCGGAGGCAGCAGCGGCGGGGCGGCGGTGGCGCTGGCGTTGCGCATGTTGCCGGTGGCCGATGGCAGCGACATGATGGGTTCGCTGCGCAACCCGGCGGCGTTCAATAATGTGTTTGGTTTGCGCCCTTCACAGGGGCGCGTGCCCCACGGGCCGGTGCCGGAATTGTTTGTGCAGCAACTGGGCACCGAAGGCCCAATGGGCCGCAGCGTCACGGATGTGGCGAAGTTATTGAGTATCCAGGCCGGTTACGACCCTCGGGTGCCGCTCTCATCCAAGGACGATCCGTCGGTGTTCGGCTTGCCGTTGCAGCGCGATTTTAAAGGCGCGCGCCTGGGCTGGCTGGGGGATTACAACGGCTACCTGCCGATGGACGAGGGTGTGATGAGCCTGTGCGAGTCGGCTCTCGGCGATTTTGCTGCGCTGGGCTGCGAGGTGGAAAGCTGCCAGCCGGAATTTTCCCTGGCGCGGCTATGGCGCTGCTGGCTGGTGCATCGCCATTGGTTGGTGCACGGCAACCTCGGTGCGGCCTACGCCAACCCGCAAAAACGCGCGTTGCTTAAACCCGAAGCGCAATGGGAAGTGGAGGGCGGGCTGGGCTTGAGTGCGCAGCAGGTGTACCAGGCGTCGGTGGACCGCAGCGAGTGGTATCGCGCCTTGGCCAAGCTGTTTGAACGTTACGATTTCCTGCTGTTGCCCACCGCCCAAGTGTTCCCTTTTGATGCACAACAGGCGTGGCCGCGCAGGGTGGGTGGGCGTGAAATGGACACCTATCACCGGTGGATGGAAGTGGTGATCGGCCCTACATTGGCGGGCTTGCCGAGCATGAGCATTCCGGTGGGCTTCAATCCTCAAGGCTTGCCCATGGGCTTGCAGATCATCGGCCCGGCCCAGGCGGACCGCGCTGTCTTGCAGCTGGCTTATGCTCATGAACAGCTGACGCAATGGGTACAACGCCGCCCGCCTGCGTGCCTTGAATCGATGAGTTGACCTGCGATCGGGCCTGTATCTTGCTGTGAAAAATGATCATCCACCGGCAACAGGGAGATCGAACATGGAGACAGGCACGGTACGGTCGGTTGAGCGCGCACTCGCCATCGTCGAACTGCTCGGTGAGCACCAGGCCTTGGGGTTGGAGGAGTTGCACTACCTCACACGCTTGCCCAAGGCGACGGTGTCGCGCATGTTGCTGACCTTGCAGGAACAGGGCTGGGTCTATCGCGGCCTCAGCGACCGCCGTTACCGCCTGCGCGCCCAACGGTTGTTCGGCGACACCCAGCAACGTTTCAAGCGCCAAGTGGTGGAAAGCGCCGCGCCCTGGCTGCTGGAACTCAGCGAGCGCACCGGGCTGGTGGTGGATCTGTCCTGCTTTGATGGCGAGCGCCTGGAAGTCATGGAAAGCGCGATCCCCAGTGTGTTACGCAAGTTGTACCCCAATAACTGCCAGATCGTCGGCCAGCACGCCAGCCTGTTTCACTCGGCGATGGGCAAGGCGTGCCTGACGCAATTGCCGGTTGAGGAGGTGCAGCGTCTGGCGGGCCGCGATCATGTCGCTGCGGACGAGCAGGTGCATACCTGCGAGCAAACCCAGCACCAGGGGTTTGGCCAGCGTACTGAAGGCTATTGGGAATACCCGGTGCGCCTGCCGTTTCTGATTCGCGCGGTGGCCTTGCCGGTGCAGGCCAATGGGCGGCTGGTGGGCAGCATGGCGCTGCACTGGCCGATGCATCAGGCGCCGGTGGAACGCGTATTAAACCTGCACATGGCCAGCCTCGAAGCGACGGTGCGCGATGTGCAGCGGGCGCTGATCTGAAGGCAACCACCGAACTCTGTGGGAGCTGGCTTGCCTGCGATAGCGGCAGGTCAGTCACCCTTGCTGCTGGCTGTGCCGCCGTCATCGCAGGCAAGCCAGCTCCCACATTGGATTTGCGCCGCTTGTGAGATTGCGCTTAAGGTTCGTGCAGGTTTTTTGCCCCATGAGTTTCTATGTTCAATCTCAAACCCCTGGCCTTCACGCTGTTGACGTGCGCCGCCTTGCCTGCCCACGCCGACTGGTACCTGGATAACGAATCCTCGCGCCTGTCGTTCGTCACTACCAAGAACACCGAGATTGCCGAGGTGCATCGCTTCCTGGTGTTGCACGGCAAGGTCGACAGCAAAGGCGCGGCGCAGCTTGAGGTCGAGATGGAGTCGATCAACAGCGGCATCCCGCTGCGCGATGAGCGCATGCGCAATGACCTGTTCCAGATCAAGGCCTTCCCCGAAGCGCTGATCAGCGCGCAGATTAATCTGCAACCGATCAATGACCTGGCCCCAGGCGCGCAAATTGAGTTGCGCCTGCCACTGTCGGTGACTTTGCACGGCAAGACTCAAACCTACAGCGCCGAACTGCTCGCCACACGTCTGGATGACCGGCGTTTCCAAGTGGTAACCCTGGAACCTGTGGTGCTGCATGCCGAGGATTTCGATTTGGTGCCGGGTGTGGCGGCACTGCGCAAGGCGGCCGGCTTGGCGTCGATCAGTTTGTCGGTGCCGGTCGGTGCGGTGCTGATTTTCACGGCGCGCTGACGTGAGCGGCGCAGTGTTCCCATGGCGCAGCGCCAACCGCTTCGAGTTGCTGATCGACGGCCCGAGTTTCTTCCCGCAGATGCTGGTGGGTATTGCCCGGGCCGAGCGCCAGGTCGATCTGGAGTTGTACCTGGTGGAGGCGGGTGCTTGCGCTGAAGCCATGGTGCAAGCGTTGGTGCAAGCCGCCGAGCGCGGCGTGCAGGTGCGCTGCCTGTTTGATGATTACGGCAGCCTGGCCTTCACGCTGGGCCTGCGTAAGCGCCTCACCGACGCGGGCGTGCAACTGCGCTTCTACAATCGCCTGAGCTGGCGCCGTTGGATGCGTAACCTGTACCGCGACCATCGCAAACTGTTGCTGATTGATCAGGGCATCGCCGTGGTCGGCGGCACGGGCGTTACCGATGAGTTCTGGACGCCAGGGCAAGACACCGCCGACTGGCATGAAGTGATGGTGCAGATCAGCGGCCCGTTGGTGCTGGACTGGCAGGCGTTGTTCGACCGCCAATGGCACGCCAACGCGGCGCGCCGCGAGTGGAAACCCGCCACCCATTTCGGTTTGCCGCGCTTGCCCAAGGTGCCGGCCACCGGGCCTGGCCTGGGGCGCGTGGCGTATGCCGATGCTCGTCAGCACCGCGATATTTTGCAGTCGCTGATCCGCGCGCTGAACAGCAGCAAGACGCGCATCTGGCTGGCCACCCCGTATTTTCTACCGACCTGGAGCGTACGCCGTGCGTTGCGCCGCGCAGCCGGGCGTGGCGTGGATGTGCGTTTATTGCTGACCGGCCCGCGCACCGATCACCCTTCAGTGCGCTACGCCGGGCACCGTTATTACCCACGGTTGTTGCGTGCAGGCGTGCAGATCTTTGAATACCAGCCGTGTTTTTTGCACCTGAAAATGGTGCTGGTGGACGACTGGGTGAGCGTTGGCTCGTGCAATTTCGACCACTGGAATTTGCGCTTTAACCTGGAGGCCAACCTGGAAGCGCTCGACCCAGAATTGACGGCAGCGGTGGTGGGCAGTTTCGAGGGTGATTTTGCCAAGAGCCAGGCGGTGAGCCTGGCGGCCTGGAAGGCGCGGCCACTGTGGCGGCGGGTGAAGCAGCGGGTGTGGGGCTGGATTGATCGGTTGGTGGTCAACCTGCTGGATCGGCGGGGGTAGGACACCCCCGCCTGCTGCTTAAAACTGCAGTGAATATTGCGCGGTGATGCTTTGGTCTCGCGTGCGCTCACCACGCTGCTGGGCAAAGCCCAGGTCGATCGCACTGTTAGGCGTCAGGTGCGCGGTGGCGCCCAGTTCCAGCCGGGTACTGAGTCGATCCAGCGGCGCGCCGCTGACACTCATGACTCGCCCGCCGTCCCAGGCAGCCTGGGTAGAAGGTTGCAGGTCACCGCTGGCACGGGTGTAAGCCAGGCCGCCGCGCACACTCAACCACGACGGGCCGATCTGCGCCTTGCCCAGGTCGAGGTTCACCCGCACACCGCCGGTGGCCAGGTTCACGCTTTCTTTCGAACGTTTGCCGCGCAGTGCCGTAATGCCGCCCCGCTCGGTGTAGCCTTCGCTGCGTTGTTGCACATTGGCCAGTTGCAGGTACGGCTGCCAATCCCAGAAGTCATGGCTGAACTTATAGTTGGCCTCGGCAAATGCCTGCACGGTGCGGCTGGCGTATTTGCCGGACAAGCGGTTTTCTACACCGGGAAAGCTGACGCGGCGTTTGGTCTCAATCTCATGTTGCGCATAGGCGATGCCGCCATACAGGCCAAAAGCATCCCACGTGTGACCCGCGTGCAGGCCCAACTGGTAGGTGTCGACACTTGCCTTTCCACGCGGTCCCGCCTTGACCTCGCTGCTACCGCTGCCGGCGACTACGCCAAGGCGTGTGCCTTGTTCCAGTTGGTGATCGAAGCCGACCAAAATCCCCGTGCTGCTGTGGGCGGTGCGCGAGGTGCCGTTATCACCCGCCAGTAGCCCGGACTGACGCGGCAGTTGTACCCATATGCCACGGTTCTCTGCGTGTGGCCCGGTAGCGCGATGGTCTTGTGCAAGGCGTTGACGGTCGAACACGGCCTGACGCAGCACGCGGCTGTTTTCGATCAGCGCTGCCTGGGTGCTGGCGTGCAGTTCGCCGCTCAACTGGTCCAGGGCCGAAGGCGCCTGCTCGGGGAACAGCGAAGTCAGGCGTTGCAGCAGTGGGGAGGTCAAAGCGTCCGTGTCGGCGACGTTGGCGACGGCCCGCTGGTTGGCCGTTTCTGCCGCCGAAGCCAGTGAGCGGCCACGGCCGAATTCCACCAGCAGGTTATTGGCTTCTTTGACTTGCGACACGTTGAGGAAGGGCGAAAATTCGCGACGGTCAATCGCAGCAAATTCGCCGCTCAAGGCCGCGTTGGCCTGCAGGATGCTGTGGCGCTGGCCCAGGTAGTAGGTGTTGGGTTGTGCGCTGAGGTACAGCGTGCCGCCGTCGATTCTGGCTTGGTTGCTCACCTGCAGTTTTGCCGGCGCCGTTGGGGTTGTGAGGCCCGTCATCAGGGTTGAACCGGCGGCTTGCTGGTAGTCACCCTGCACGTTCAGGGCGCCGTTCAGACGCAGCGTGCCACCGTCGACTATGACATCGCCCTTGAGGTTGTTAGTGCCGTCCAGCTCCAGAATGCCTTGTTTAAGCGTGGCGCCGGCGAAGCTGTTATTGCCGCTCAGGCGCAGCCAACCGATACCGCTTTTTTCCAGGCGCCCGGGGCCGCTGATATCGTTGCGCCAATCGTCCCAGGCACCGCCTTGCCAGACAATTGCACCGCCGGCGGGTCGGTCCATGTTCACCAGGGTGTCGACGCGCAGCTGGCCGGGACCGTCTATGGCTTTTTTGAGGTTCATCAGGCCCCAGCCGTAGACGTCGTCCACGCCTGGTTCGCCAAGGTCGGTGGCGGTTGTGAGCAGCACGTCGCGGATTTGCGGGTTGTTGAGGTAGGGAAAGCGCTCCATCAGCAGTGCCAGGCCGCCGGTGACGTGGGGGGCGGCCATGGAGGTGCCGGAGCTTAGCGCATAACCTGAATCGGGTTTGTCACCGGTTACTGTGAAGCCGATGACATCACCGTCTGGGCCGTAGTGGTTTTCGGTTTGTATCGAACCGCTGACCCAGGACGAGTTGATATCTGTTCCGGGCGCGGCCAGGCACCAGTCTTTGCTGAAGCCGCAGCGCCTGGAATAATCGCTCAAGGTGAGCTCTTTAGTTAAGTTGACGACGGTCAACCAATAAGGCTCCAGCTCTGCAATGGCACGTGGCAGGTTGGGATGAAGCCCGGAGTTTGGCGCTTTTTGAGGTGATTCGTTGGCTGTGGTGACGTTGCCCGCTGACCATACTTGCAGGATCCCATACTTGATAGCGTTGTCTGCGATGGCCCTGAGTTCTGCATAAACCGGGGTTTGTGTGTCGCTTAATGCAATGTCCAGCTCTGCTGCATTCGCAGGCGAAAATGCGCTCCCCCAACTGTTATTGACAACACGTACATTCTGCTTCTGCAATTGGGCATAGACGGCGTCAACCGCGGCAACTGTCGGAAGGGGAAGCCTCAAAGCACCTGTTATGGCAATCGGGCCTCCCAGATAGGTATTGCCGAACTTACGCACGGCACTCAAGTTGGCCGCGTAAGCTACACCATGGACCCCGGAGCCATCGCGATTGGCGAGTGCTGTACCGGCAACGTGAGTGCCATGCGCGTCGTAGGTCGTTCCAACAAATCCGAGATATTCATCAAGTTGCTCTCGGGTCAGGGTGCCATCGGCTATAGACTCTTCCAGGCCTGCTAATGCTTCAGGTGGCAATGAGTCTATAACGGTTACTGCGGCGCGATCACCTTCGGTGTAGAAGCAGCCATTTTCCAGCACGCTCCCGCTCATGCAGCCAGGGTCGGCCATCAGCACGCCGACAACTGGTTTCCCGGCAAACTCGCCATGGCGCAGGTCGGTTCCAGAGTCATAAATCCCCATTTGCACCCCTGCACCACTTAACCCTCGTGCATAAGCGAAATCGGCACCCACTGCGCCCAACCCCCAGTTACTCTTGAACTCTTCGCTGCGCCAACTGGCGGCGTCGTGCAGCCGGCCTTGTTCGGTGTAGCTGGCGGCTTCAACCGGCATTGCTGACAAGCACCCAAGCACACAGAGGGCGATAGCATTGCGTTTGAAAGATGATTGAGCGGGCACTTTTGCGGCTGCCGCTCGGGCGTTTTTCGTGGGCAACATAGTCCACACACCTGCACATAAAATTGGGCTGACAGGGTGTGCGAGTACGCAGAGTGATTAATGTAGGAGTTGGCTTAGAGGGAAGGAGAAAGTTAACTGGTTGCTGATCAACGCGGGTTACTGCGATGCCCCCTCTTCACTCAAAGAGGGGGCCGTCGCTATTACAACAACTCGAACGTCTGCTGCTGCACATCCTGGGAGTCCAACCCGATCTGCACATTGAACTCGCCCGGTTCTGCCGCGAACTTGAGTTGAGTGTTGTAGAACTTCAAGTCTTCCTCGCTGATGGTGAAGTGCAAAGTGCGCTCTTCACCGGCCTTGAGCATGACTTTCTGGAAGTTCTTCAGCTCTTTAACCGGGCGGATCATCGAGCCGGCCACGTCCTGGATGTACAACTGCACTACGGTTTCGCCATCGACTTTACCGGTGTTCTTCACGGTGACGCTGGCATCAAGCTTGCCGGTCTTGTTCAGGGTGGTGGACGACAGCGCCATGTCCGACAGGCTGAACGTGGTGTAGCTCAAGCCATAACCGAACGGGAACAGCGGCCCGGTAACGTCATCGAAGTACTGCGAGGTGTAGTTGCCCGGCTTGCCTGGGGTGAACGGCCGGCCGATGCTCAGGTGGTTGTAGTAGGTCGGAATCTGCCCCACCGACCGTGGGAAGGTGATCGGCAGCTTGCCCGATGGGTTGTAGTCACCGAACAGCACGTCGGCGATGGCGTTGCCGCCTTCAGTGCCGGCAAACCAGGTTTCCAGGATCGCGTCAGCCTCTTTGTTTTCATCCACAATCGACAGCGGGCGGCCGTTCATCAGCACCAAGACCAGCGGTTTGCCGGTGGCTTTGAGCGCCTTGATCAGGTCGCGCTGGCTTTGCGGGATGTTCAGGTCGGTGCGGCTGGAAGACTCGTGGGACATGCCACGGGACTCGCCCACGGCGGCGACCACTACGTCGGCTGCCTTGGCGGCCTTGACCGCTTCGTCGATCATCACCTGGGCTGGGCGGGTGTCATCGACCACTTCCGGCGCATCGAAGTTGAGGAAGTTGAGGTAGTCGACCACGGCCTTGTCATTGGTGATGTTGGCGCCACGGGCGTAGATGATTTTGCCTTTGTCGCCGATTACAGCGTTCATGCCGTCCAGCAGCGTGACGGATTGTTCAGGCTTACCGGCGGCGGCCCAACTGCCCATCATGTCGATCGGTGCCTTGGCCAGCGGGCCTACCAGCGCGATGGTCGCGGATTTTTTCAGCGGCAGGGTGTTGTTGTGGTTTTTCAGCAAGACCTGGCTGCGGCGTGCAATATCGCGCGCATCGCTGCGGTGCAGGCGGCTGTCGGCATAGGTGTCGGCCGGGTCATCTTCGGCCTTGCCGATGCGCAGGTACGGGTCTTTGAACAGGCCCATGTCGTACTTGGCGCCGAGCACTTCGCGCACCGCATTGTCGATGTCGCTTTGCTCGATTTCGCCGGATTTGAGCAGGCCGGGCAATTCCTTGCCGTACAGCGAGTCGTTCATGCTCATGTCGATGCCGGCCTTGATCGCCAGCTTGGCAGCCTCACGCCCGTCCTTGGCCACGCCGTGCTTGATCAGCTCGAAGATCGCGCCATGGTCGCTCACGGCCAAACCTTTGAAGCCCCAGTCCTTGCGCAACAGGTCGTTCATCAGCCAGGTGTTGGCGGTGGCCGGTACGCCGTTGATCGAGTTGAGCGCCACCATCACGCCGCCGGAACCGGCCTTGATCGCCGCGTGGTACGGCGGCAGGTAGTCCTGGTACATCTTGACCGGGCTCATGTCGACCACGTTGTAGTCGCGACCGCCTTCCACCGCGCCATACAGGGCGAAGTGCTTGACGCTGGCCATGATGCTGTCGGCATTAGCCGGGCTTACGCCCTGGAAGGCCTTGACCATCACTTCGGCAATGCGTGAGACCAGGTAGGTGTCTTCACCAAAACCTTCGGAGGTGCGGCCCCAGCGCGGGTCGCGGGAAATGTCGACCATCGGCGCAAAGGTGATGTCGAGGCTGTCGGCAGCGGCTTCCTGGGCGGCGATGCGCCCGGAGCGGCCGATGGCGTCCATGTCCCAGCTGGAGGCCAGGGCCAGGCTGATCGGGAAGATGGTGCGGTGGCCGTGGATCACGTCATAGGCGAAGAACATCGGGATCTTCAACCGGCTGCGCATGGCCGCGTCCTGCATCGGACGGTTTTCCGGGCGGGTGATCGAGTTGAACGTGCCGCCGATGCGGCCGGCGGCGATTTCCTTGCGGATCAGCTCGCGGGGCATTTCCGGGCCGATGCTGATCAGGCGCAATTGGCCGATCTTTTCATCCAGGGTCATCTGCTTGAGCAGGTCGCTGACGAAGGCGTCCTTGTCTTTAAGCGCAGCAGGCTTTGTTTCTGCCCAGACGGGGTGGGTGGCCAGAGTGGCAACAAGGCCGAGCAAACACAGCTTTTTCATGAATATCCTTTTTCGGCTACTGCACAGCGAAAATGCGCTGGTCTGCCAAAATGTGGGGGAACCTATGTTGTTGTTCGAGTGTTATTGCAGTAAATGCACCACACTTGTGAACTCTTATTCGCGCTGGGCATCTTTTTAGCTGATTGGCTCGACGCAATCCAGTGGTGGCGGATTATGCCCCAAGCGCGCGGTTTATAGGGTTAGTCGTCACATTCCATCCAGATTGGGCAGGAGAAACACTATGCAAGCAGCACAACATTACCGCTGGGGCTTCAAGGCCGCGGCTTTGCTACTGATCAGCACGGTGCTGAGCGGTTGCGGCATCAACACCATTCCGACCCTGGACGAACAGGCCAAGGCGGCCTGGGGCCAGGTGCAAAACCAATACCAACGCCGCGCCGACCTGATTCCCAACCTGGTGGAAGTGGTCAAGGGCTATGCGGCCCATGAGCAAGACACCCTCACCGCTGTGATTGAGGCGCGGGCCAAGGCCACCTCGATCCAAGTGGATGCCAGCACCCTCGACAACCCCGAGAAACTCAAGCAGTTCCAACAGGCTCAAGACGGTTTGAGCGGCGCACTCAGCCGTCTGATGGTGGTGTCCGAGCGTTACCCGGACCTCAAAGCCAACCAGAACTTCCTGGCGTTGCAGTCTCAGCTTGAAGGCACCGAAAACCGTATTGCCGTGGCCCGTCGCGACTTTATCCAGGCGGTGCAGGCTTACAACACCGAGATCCGCACCTTCCCCGGCCGCCTGTGGCATAGCGTGATGTACAGCGACTTGCCGATCCGCGCCACGTTTGAAGCCACCAGTGCCGACGCCGATAAAGCGCCGCAAGTGAAGTTCAAATAAGGCTTCTCTGAGGTGTCGATGCGTTTATTACGGATAGGCTTGGCGCTGTGGCTGCTGGCCTGCGTGGGCGTGGCCCAGGCGGCGCTGACCTTCCCGGCCTTGACCGGGCGGGTGGTGGACACCGCGCAGATGATCGACCCGGCGGTACGTGCGCAACTGACCCAGCAATTGCAGGCGCTGGAGCAAACCTCGGGTGACCAGATCGTGGTGGTCACTGTGCCTGACCTGCAGGGCGTGCCCATTGAGGACTACGGTTATCAATTGGGCCGCCAGTGGGGCATCGGCCAAAAGGGCAAGGACAACGGCGCGCTGTTGATCGTCGCCCGTGATGAGCGCAAATTGCGCATCGAAGTCGGCTATGGCCTCGAAGGCGTGCTGACCGATGCGCAGTCGTGGGTGATCATCAACCAGGTGATCGCGCCCAAGTTCAAGGCCGGTAATTACAGCCAGGGCATCAGCGACGGCGTTGCGGCCATGATTCAGGTGGTGGGCGGCGAGCCGCTGGCCGTGCCGGCGCATGTGGCGGATGCGAATTTTGCCAAGGATAATCCGGGGTTTTCCATCGGTTTGTTCATCCTGCTGATCGGCGTGTTGTGGCTGTGTAATCGGCTGGGGCTGCCCGTTGGCGCTATCCTGCTGGCGATTCTCAGCAGCAGTGGAC